>JANLUE010001456.1:0-15437 GCA_031363325.1 Gemmataceae bacterium | reverse complement strand
TCCCCCAGCCCAGGGTTGTCCGCGCAGCGGGCTACCCTGGGAGACGCCGGCCCGGCCGCGATGAGTCAAACTCCAGGTTTCATTCTGACTCGGGTTTAGCTTTCCGAAAGAACTTCCGCACCTTTGTCGATTTCCCAACCCTTCGTTCGACGCACTTGCACAGGCGGGATAAACAGACCGCCGCCACCCGAAACCTTACCCGGTGAGACACATGCGAGTCATGGTAATCGTCAAGGCCAGCAAAGATTCTGAAGCGGGCGTCATGCCGGGCCCCGAACTCTTGGGCGCGATGGGGGCCTTCAATGAGGAACTCGTCAAGGCGGGCGTCATGCTCGCGGGCGATGGGCTGCACCCGTCGTCGCGCGGCAAGCGGGTTCGCTTTGCCGGCTCGGGGCGGACCGTCATCGATGGGCCCTTCGCCGAGTCGAAGGAACTCGTCGCCGGTTTCTGGCTCTGGCAAGTGAAGTCGATCGACGAGGCCGTCGAGTGGCTGAAGCGTTGCCCCAACCCGCACCCGGATCAATCCGAGTGCGAAGTCGAAATCCGGCCCTTGTTTGAAGAATGCGACTTCGCCCAGTGAACACTCACCCGCACAACCAACCTCGGAGAAACACGATGAACGCGAGCAATTCCTTTTCGCCCCGTCCCTCGGCACTCGGGCTGGACCAGGTTCTGGAACCGCTGGCGAGCTTTATCTGCGCGGCCGACCGACCCAAGGCGGTCCTGTCGCGAGTCTTTGCCGCCCTGTTGAACGAGGTCGAACAGACCAATCGGCTGGCCCGTTCCCAGGTCGCCCGCCGCAATGTTTCGGGATTACAGAAATAGTTTGGACGCCGTGTCGATTTCGTCGCGGCTCGTTCGACGTGATTGAAACGCCCCAAACAACTCAGGAAACACGGCCATGCGGTACATGCTCACGGTTTACTCGACGAAAGACTCCGAAGCGGGGCGGCCGCCCGATCCGCGACTCATGGCGGTCATCGGCCAAATGGCGGAGACGCTGACCAAGTCCGGCGTGATGGTCGATTCGGCCGGCCTGGCCCCGACATCAATGGGGTCTCGCATTCGTGTGGCGAACGGCCAGGTGACCGTGACCGACGGGCCATTCACCGAAGCGAAGGAAATCATCGGGGGCTACGCGATCGTCGATGTGCCATCGAAGGAAGAGGCCATCGAGATGTCGAAGCGCTTCTGGCAAGTTCACGCGGACGTGCTTGGGCCATCGTTCGTCGGCGGTGGCGAAGTCAGGCCGATGTTCGGCGGCTGCAAAGAAGAGTCGGCGACCGTTGCCTGATCGAACCACTTGTGGGTCGCCGTCCCAGCCGCTTTAATTGGGCCTTGTGGAGGCCTCCGAACTACGACGATCGATCGACGCCATCTGGCGCATTGAATCGGCCCGGCTCATCGCCGGGCTGGCGCGGATCGTGCGCGACGTGGGCGTCGCCGAGGAACTGGCCCAGGACGCGCTCGTGGCTGCCCTCGAACAATGGCCCGACCGGGGGGTGCCCGACAATCCGGGGGCCTGGCTCATGGCGACCGCGAAGAATCGGGCCATCGACTTCGTCCGGCGAAATCAGCGGCTCGATCGCAAGCTTCGAACCATCGCCCACGATGTCTCGGACGTGTACGAAGAAGCGGAATCGGACCTGGACGACGACATCGGCGATAGCCTGTTGCGGCTCGTGTTCACCGCCTGCCATCCGGTCCTGTCGACGGAAGCTCGAGTCGCCCTCACGCTCCGCTTGCTCGGCGGCTTGACGACCGAGGAAATCGCCCGGGCGTTCTTGACTTCGGAGCCGACGATCGCGCAGCGAATCGTTCGCGCCAAACGAACGCTCACGGAAAAGAAGGTGCCGTTCGAGGTGCCGCGTGGGCCCGATCGAAGCGAACGACTTTCGTCCGTGCTCGAAGTGATTTACCTGATCTTCAACGAAGGATATACAGCGACGGCCGGCGACGATTGGATGAGGCCGGGGTTGTGCGAGGACGCTTTGCGGCTCGGCCGAATTCTGGCGGGCTTGATGCCGAGCGAACCGGAAGTGCACGGCCTGGTCGCGCTGCTCGAGATCCAGGCGTCGCGTTCCCGAGCGCGAATTGGTCCACGGGGCGAGCCGATCTTGTTGCTCGAACAGAATCGTGCCCAGTGGGACCGCCTCCTGATTGGCCGTGGCCTGGCAGCGCTCGAGCGTGCCGAAAGTTCTTCGGTTCGCGGGCGATTCACGTTGCAGGCGGCGATCGCGGCGTGCCACGCCCGCGCGAACACGCCGGAACAGACGGATTGGTCGCGAATCGTTGATCTGTACGGCGAGTTGGCCCGATTGACGCCATCGCCGATCGTCGAGTTGAATCGAGCGGTGGCCGTCGCGATGGCCCACGGACCGCGGGCGGGGCTCGAGTTGGTCGATCGCTTGTCGGACGAGCCGACGCTGCGCGGCTACCATTTGTTGCCAAGCGTGCGTGGCGACCTGTTGTTCAAGCTGGGCCGATTCGCGGAAGCGCGAGTCGAATTCGAACGCGCCGCGCAGCAAACCCGCAACGCCCGCGAGCAGGAGCTTCTGAATCGCCGCGCGGCCGAATGTTTCAATTAGAGCGCCCACTCACGAGATACCATCATGGCGTTCGCACTCCTGATTATCGAAGCTCCCGACGATCGTCACAATCGACCCGTCGAAGAAGGTCGGCCGCTCTACGACTCGATGGTCCGCTTCGCCGAGGGCCTGCACGCCCGCGGCATCTTGAAGGGCGTCGAGTCCCTCAAGTCGCAGGCCGACGCGGTGCGCGTGCAGGTTCGCGGCGATCGACGGCTCACGGTCGACGGCCCGTTCGCGGAAGCGAAGGAAATGGTCGGGGGCTTCTTCCTGCTCGACGTGCGAACCAAAGACGAAGCCATTCAGATCGCCAACGAGTGCCCGGCCGCCCAATGGGCGACCGTCGAAGTGCGTGAAACCGGGCCGTGCCATGGGGGAAGTTGAATCGGTGGATGCGAAACCATCGCACAACGCAGGCGTGTGTGACCGAGGGCTTACGCTAATGTCCACGACCGAAATGTTGAGGTGGTTTTCAGGCCAACGGCCTGAGATTGTTCCGCCCTGGGCAAGATGGCGCAGCCATTGCCGCCCTGGGTCACGCCCGCCAAACCCTACGGGTTTCAGGCTGAAAGCCTGAGACAATCCGCCGTATAGGGTCGGCCCATCGCGAGTTCGTATCTCAGACCCTTGGTCTGAAAATCCTCCGCATTGGCGGGCGTGACCCAGGGCGGCGATGGCTGCGCCATCTTGCCCTGGGCTGAACAATCTCAGGCCGTTGGCCTGAATTGCCGTAACCGTCGCTTCACTTCAAGTCCGTCAACTTTTGCTCGATGGCCGCTCGGCGGGGGTCGGGCTTTTTTTTGTACTGGCTCGCGTCGAAGAGATCGTTCGCTTTGCGCCAGGCTTTTCGCGCCTTGTCGAGTTCGTTGAGCCGCACGTAC
Source organism: Gemmataceae bacterium (assembly GCA_031363325.1). Taxonomy (GTDB): domain Bacteria; phylum Planctomycetota; class Planctomycetia; order Gemmatales; family Gemmataceae; genus SIAJ01. The sequence continues at coordinate 11,968 of JANLUE010001456.1, read as the reverse complement.
ACGTCGCCGAGGTGGTCCCAGACGGTCGGGTCGTTTTCACCGTCCGGGTGCGTGATCGCCTTCAGCAAGTTGTCGCGGGCGTCGGCGTATTTTCCCTTGCGGAACAACACCCAGCCGAGGCTATCGAGGTAGGCCGCGTTCTCGCCGTCGAGGTCGGCCGCCTGGCGATCGCGTCGATCGCCGGCCAGGGCCTTGCGGATCAATTCTTCCGCCTCGTCGAGTTTCAGGTTCTGCTCGGCGAGTTGATAGCCCAGGTTGTTGTTCGCGAGCGGATCGTCCGGGTGAACTTCGAGCACGAGCCGAAGTTGCTCTTCGGAGTTCGCGTGATCGCCCTTCTTCGAATAGGTGCTCGATAGCGCGATGCGCATCGTCTGCACGGGCTTCGGCGTCGTGAACTGTTTCAGAGTTTCCTGGCAAAGGCTCACCGCCTCGTCGTATCGGCCGGCCGTCGTGAGTACGTGAACCTTGCTCGCGATCTGCCGAACTTTCAGGTCGTCGTTTGAAATCTCGATGAGGCGATTGACGGTCTTGATCGCTTCGTCGAACTCCCCAAGCTCGGTGAGGGCGTGCGTGAGATAGAAGCGAAAGGTAAACTCCATGCCGGGCCCGAACCGTCGGCCCGCGACGAGGCCATCCCGACAGATGTTGGCGATCTCGGTGGGTCGTCGTTGGAGTCGCAGGACTTCGAACAGCCCCTCGTAAGCCGTGTCCATGCGCATCGGGTCGATGCTCCGCAGGGCGTTTCGGAAGCACGTCTCGGCGGCGTCGAGTTGCTTGACTCGCGCGGCGAGGTGGGCCAGAAACAACCAGGTCTTGCTCGGCCGTTCCACCGGCCCCGACCCCAAGCTGCGGATCGATGGCAACAGGGCCTTCACGACTTCCGGGTCGGCCCGGAGCGCGGCCGTGATCGATCGGCCCCGCTCGGCCGCCGCCTCGCGATCGTCGGCCGACGTGGCCTCGGCGTCCGACTTCTTGACGACGGCATCGAGTAGATCGAGGATTTCATTCGTTCGGCCCTCGTCCTTGTAGAGTCGGAACAGGCCGCGATAGACCTCGGGCTTCGGCGCTCGTTCGAGGAGCCGGTTGTACAGCGTTTCCGCGGTGGCTCGCGTCGTTGTCGACTTGCTCAGTTCGCGGGCGAACAGAAGTTGCACGCCGAGGTTGAACTTCTCGCGGTCGGCGAGCTTTCGCAGGGCGGGCACAACCTCGCGACTCCGGTCGAGCTTCGTCAAGAGTTCGACGAGCTTGTCGTACGGCTCGATCTCGGCCGGCCCGTGTTCCAGGTACGTCTCCAGGGCCTCGAGCGCCTCGGCCGATCGACCCTGGGCGTCGAGCATCTCGCACAAGTTCCAACTGATGCGAACGGCCTGATGTCGGGCCGTCGAGTCCTCGGTCTTGAGGAGTGTGTCGCGCGCCCCGCGAAAGGCCCGCGCCGCCCGATCGTATTCCTTCAGGTTCACACACGACTTGCCCAGGCGTTCATAGGCGCGGGCGAGCGACAATTGCAGTTCGTCCCGACCCACGCCGTTGCCAAACAGAAGCTGTTCCTTGCGGTCGGTGATCGTCTTGATGAGTTGATCCTGCGCGCTCGCCGCGGCCGAATGTTCGCCGGCCCGGTCGAGCAGTTCGTACAGTTCGCCGAAGATCGCCACGAGGCGATCGGGACGCTCGGCGGCCGGCTTGCCGCCGGCGACTTTCTTCAGCACCGCAATGGCCTCGGCCGGTCGAGCGTCCGCCCGCAGCAAGCGGGCGTATTGCAATCCCGTGTCGGCGTCGAACGGGTCGCGATCGAGCACGAACTTGCAGGCGAGTTGAGCGTCCGGCTCGCGGCCGAACATCAGGTAGAGCGGCACGAGCGCCTTGCGCACCTCGACCGATTCCGGGTCGAGCCCCTGGGCCTTTTCCAGTGCCTTCAGAGCTTCGAGCAACCGTTCCTGACGTTTCTGCAAGATGCCGACGCCGTACAGTGCGATCGCTTCGCGAAAGAGTTGATCGACCTTGCGGCGATTGAGTTGTTCCTTGGTCATCGTCCCCGGGTCGAGGACCATGGGCCGATCGCCGACGGGTGCCTGTGCGTTCGCACCGAGCGTCAGTGCGAGAATCGCGATGAAGGCGGAACGCGACGGCATGTCGAACCTCCGGGCGGGGAGCGGCGCGAAATTGTAACCGCTTGGAAGAACCCTGCCTAGGCGGATCGTGCCGGTTCAAACTTCGCGAGCCGATCCGCGATGTCCCGCAGGATTTCCACGTCGCTCGTCGGTCGTCGCTGGCCCGTCGGGTGCGGTTCGTCGGACGCGATCCGGCCACGGAGTTTGAGGAACTGGGCGGCACTGTGTTTGTAGGCCGGCACGGGGGGTCGAAACGCGAAGAACCCCAGGTATTGGAGCACGTCGTTCAATTCGTGGAACCGGGCATCGCCGGCCGCCCAGTACGCATCGCGTTGGGCGAACAACTCCGGCGCGAATGTGCTCAGCCCGAGCAAGTAATCGCTACCGTACATGACCATGTCGATCGCGAGATCGTTGCCGGTCAGCACCAGGAAGTTCGGTCGACGTTCATCGCGCAGCTTCAATCTTTGCCATTCAAGGTCGCGGTCGAGCGACGAGTGCTTGGCTCCGATACATTCGGGGACCGACAGCAGGTCGGCGTAGGTCGCGAGGTCGTAGATTCGGCCGAACGGTGCGAACATTGTGCCGAGTTCGAAGCCGATGAACTTGGGCGCGAACTTGGCGATGTGCCGGTAGGAATCGATGATTCGTTCGTTCGACTGACCGGTCAGGCCGTACGACTGGAAGATCACCGGCGTCCCGCCCGCCGCGTGAATGTCGTCGATCGCGGCGCGATACGCGTCGAGGTTGAACGCCGCCCCCGGCTGATCGAGGACGAACGCGCCGGCGACGAACTCGCGGCCGTTGGCGAGTTGCCGCGTTTCGGCCAGAACTTCGCGCCGCTCTTGGAGTGTGAGCAGGTTCACGTAGCCGGTGTCCATGTTGACGGCCGGCGCCAGGCCCGCATCGAACGTAGTCGCGAGTAATTGGCGAAAGCTATCCCAATCGACTTGACCGTTGGAAAATGGCAAGAGCACGGCCGACAGGCCGACGATCTTTCGTCGGGGCTTGAGCATGGCGATCGGGTCCATGTCACTTCTCCAGGCCGACCATCGCGCGAGTGCCGAGGTAGAGGATCGTGGCCATCGAGCGGGCCGATTCCTTGGCGTTCACCTTGGACTTGCCGTGCCGGCGATTCTCGAAAATGATCGGCGACTCGCCGAGCCGGCAGCCAGCGAGCTTGCAGCGGTAGAGCATCTCTTGCTGGAACGAATAGCCGCGCGAGATCAGTCGATCGAAGCGTACGCCGCGCAGCTTACTCACGCGGTAGCAGCGGTACGCTCCGCTCGCATCGCGAACGCCCATGCGAAAGAAGAACCGCACCAGGCCATTGACGGCCTTGCTAATCGTCTCGCGCGACTTGGGCCAATTCTCCGTGCCGCCGCCCGGAACGTAACGCGAACCGATCATCACGTCTTTGCGGGTCATGCCGGCCAGTAGGGCGGGAATGTTTCGCGGCGGATGGCTGAAGTCCGCGTCCATGTTGAGCAGAAGTTCGTAGTCGTGTTCCATCGCATAGCGCATGGCCGCGACGATCGCAGTGCCGAGGCCGAGTTTTCCCGCGCGATGTAGGGCTTTGACCCGTGGGTCGGTCGCCGCCATCTCGTCGACGACGCGGCCGGTCCCGTCCGGCGAATTGTCGTCGACTACCAGGACATCGGCGTGCGGAACCTGGGCGTGAATGTCGCCGATCAGCCGGGCCACGTTCTCGCGTTCGTTGTACGTTGCAATGGAAACCAATAATCGGCCGGGCGTCGACGCTTGCATTCCGGTCCCCCCCGGCCGTATGCTGAATCCATCACGTCAGAGGCTCCGCGATGGCAACCACGTTTGTAATAGCGTGTCCCGACTGCTCGAAACAGGTCAAGGTTTCGGACGAACACGTTGGCAAGAAGATCAAGTGCAAGGGATGCGGAAAAATCTACCCGGTCCAACCTCCGGGCGGGGCCAAGAAGGCGGGCCCGCCACCGGTGAAGACCGCGAGCCCGCCGCCCGCCCCGGTCCAGCCCGCCATGAAAAAGGCCTATGAAGAGGACGAAGACGACGGTCAAAAGAGCTACGGGCTTCAGGCGACTAACGACACCTTGCCACGCTGCCCCTTCTGCGCCAAGGAACTCGAATCGCACGAGGCCCGCGTCTGCTTGAACTGCGGCTACGACACGGTCAAGCGACTCCGGCCCGAAGTGAAGCAGGTCTACGGTCACTCGGCCTTTGAACTGTTCCTGTGGTGGCTGCCCGGGATCATGTCGGTCTTGACCGTGATTGGGATGATCGTCTGGTATTTGTTCTTCTGGCGGCTCATCGTGGGTTGGTTGGAGGACAGCGCATTCGAAGACGAGAAAGGCCCGCCGCCGACGTACATCGCGGCCGCGTCGCCGGGGTTCTTCCGGCTCTATCACGCGCTGTTGATCATCTTCCTGTCGGTCCCGCTGGTGCGGTTCGCCTACAAGCGGCTGATCGTCAAGAACAAGCCGCCCGAAGTGAAGATCAAGGACGACCTGTTCTAACGGGCGGGGCCGAGCCAACGGGTCGAGGCGTCGGGGCTTCGACTTTGGGCGCGGGTGCCGGCGCATCCGGCTCGGACTTGATGCCCTTGGCGGCCAACCATTGTCGGGCGAGCATGACTGTCAGCGATTGCGTGCCATCGGCGAAGCCTTCGACCTTGGTCCCGTCGCCCGTCAGCGAGCCGTTCCAACTTCCATCGGCCCGGCGCGACATGACAATTTGGGCCCCGGTCGGCAACAAACGCAGGGCCTCGCCCTTCTTCGGCATGGCCGCGGCCGCGAGCCGTTGCTCCTCGTTCAGCTTGTTGACGCAGTCCGCGCACCGGCTCTGCTGGAACTTGGCCAGCCGCTGAGCCCGATACTTGTCGATGGCGTAGTGCTGGAATTCGCACACGCACCCGCAGGCCCGCGCCACCATCGGCTTGGCGATGATCGCCCCGGTCGGCACACCCATGACTCACCCTCCGCAACGCGAACGCGCGTCTCTTCTTCATTGATACGTCTCGCCCGCCGGGTCGGCCCTCACTTTTCGGCCAAACCTACCGCTCGATCAGCTTCGGGATCGCCCCGGTCGCCGGCGGCCAGTCGGTTGGGGTGTAGGCGATCTTAAGGTGGGGGGTGTCGACTTTTTTGCCGCCGTCCGCGTGGCTCGTCATCAAGGCGTCGAGCATGCCGGTGGTCAGCAAGGTTCGTTCGACCGGATACGGAGGGTGGCCGGTGCGGATCATCGTCTCGATGGCCTCGCACAGTTTCGTGAAGTGAGCGAACGGATCGGGTTGTTGCAAGTAGTACTGACACGAGCGCGGCTTCGCCTCACCCTTCACCTGGCACGCGAAGCAGAACGCGCCGCCGTCGCCTTCATAGAGGAAGCCGTTCAACATCGCGACGGCCGCCTTGAATCCGTCGAGATATTCGATCAACCAGACGCCCGCGTCTTTCGTCTCGGCCGTGATCTTGCGGTAGTCCCCCTTGGCGTAGGAGGGTGCTCGACGAATCGTTTCCTCGACGAGTTCCTTCGAGAATTCCCCGGCATCGCACGCTTTCCACATCGCTTCGCCACTCAGAGCGCGAACTGATTTCACACCTATCTCGCCCCCCTTGCGACGTTCGACCATGCACTGCAAACCTTCGAGCGTGTGAAACCCGTACCCTTCGAACGGGCCGTACCCAAGCGCGACCGCGCCGGTCAGTTCGACGTTCCTCGGGAGCACGAGTTCGGGCTTGCGCCAGGTGAGTGGGACCGACGAGCCGGCGAGGAACGGGACCATCAGTTCGCGGGACTTGTCGTACATCCACTTGGCGTCGGCCCACTCGGCGGCCAGATGTTTGTCGTTGAACACGGGCACCGATTTCTTGACGCGGGCGAACGTCTTGGCGACTTCCTCGAAGAACCGCCGGCGGGGATACAGAATTTGTCCCTTGGCGTTGTTCGGATATTCGCCGTGCTCGCCGATGCACAGCACTCCGTCGACGGCCAGCTTGTCGGTACCAAGAGTGAGCGCTTCGTCGATCGACTTGCACAGCTTGAAGCCATATTTCTTGGCGAGGTCGCGACTCAGGTCGCCCTTGGGCACTTGATCGACGAACAGCGATACGAGGCGTAGGTCGAGCGTGCGATTGCCGTCGTAGAGCGGGCCTTCGATGATCTTGCCCACGATCACGTCGGCGTGCGAGTGCTTGCGATATTCGGTGACGATCGCCGCGACGGGTTTCGGGTCGGCCATGGAAGGTGTGGGGTCGGTGGCGGGAGACGCTCAGTATAGAATGTCCCGGCCCTCACTCGCCTACTCTCTGAGACCCGACCATGAGAACCGCAGCCTGTTTCGTCGCGCTGATTCCACTGGCGTTGCTGGCCGCCCCGACCCGAGACGAATCGGTCGTTCGGCCGATCGAGATCAAGCTTCCCGGCGAACAGAAGGGCAAGCCCACCGAGCCGACCACGATCACGTCGAAGAAGGAACTCGAGAAAGCGGTGACGGACGAGACGGCCCAGGGGGTACTCGCGAAGGCCGTCGATTTCGACAAGGAAAAGATCGTGCTGTTCACGTGGGCCGGCTCGGGCCAGGATAAGGTCAATCACATGGTGTCGGACGCCAAGCCCGTGGAGATCACGTTCACCTACGCGCCGGGCCGAACCCGTGATCTGCGGCAACATTCAAAGGCGTTCGCGGTTCCCAAGGACGCGAAGGTCACGATCGGCAAGTAACGGAGTGGACGTTCGCGATGGCGACCAAGATGATCCGCTGCCATTGCCGGGGCATGGCGTCGTGTCGGTTGTGTAACGGTGCCGGCCATACGCCTACGACGCCGGCCCGAATGGCTACGTCCCGTTCCGCTGCCCGACGTGCGCGGGCCGACGCGAACTGACGGAGGAGGACGGCTCGACGTACGCCTGCAAGACGTGCAAAGGCGAAGGCCTCGTCGACCCGGCCTTCCCACCCCCGGCCGGCCTGTGGGACGTGCTGACGAAGATCCTGTTTGGGGCGTGAGGTGGATTGCCGCGTTCGGCAAGGAGTAAAGATGAATCGAATTCCACTGGGACTTGCTTTCGCGTTGTCTTGCGCAACGGCCGTGTACTCAGCGCCGGTCCCTAGATCGACTCCAGCGCAGGTTCAAAAGGAACTCGACGCCGCCTGGATCGACCTGTTGAGTCCAAACGAACTCACGGCCAGTTCCGCCGTCCTTCGGTGTGCGGCCCGACCAGAAGAGGTTGTATCGTTTCTGAAAGCAAAGCTTCAGCCGTTGAAGTTGACGAAGGAACGTGTTACCGAACTGATCTCGGATCTCGGCAGTGAGGAAGGGAAGGTTGCACGGACGGCCTTCGCCGAGCTCGCACTGTTCGATCCCAGGCTCGCTCTCGCCAAAACGGAACTCGAAGAGGCCATGATTGAAAAGCCGGCAAGTAAGAGACTCGGGGCCATTCTCTGTGACATGCCGATCGACGCGTTTGAGACGGAGAGATTTTATTTCAATTCACCGGACAACGAAGTTTTTCGCTTTAGCTGCGGTAAGCCGGTTCGCGATCGGGACATCGGAATCCAAGTTGCACAAATCGGTACAGTAGGCCAGAAGGCGACCTGGAATCGGATGATTCGAGCCATAGCGGTCCTGGAGTTTATCGGTTCGCCGGATGCGCGTACAATCCTGAAGGAATTGGCAACTGGTCACCCCGACGCCAGCCCCACAAAGGCGGCCAAGAAAGCCCTCGAACAACGTCGTTGGTGATTTGAACGAAAGTCTACATCGCGCGGGGGACGTGCTGACCAAGATCCTCGGCCCTGAGATCGGCCACGCGCGTGTACCACGCCGCCAGAGCCTTGTCGGCCGGCGTCCCCTTCTTTGGTTGCGCCAACGATGGGCAAACGACCTTCAGGTTGAAAACGCCACCAGAGTAGGTCAAGGCGAGCGTCGAGGCGTCAGCCTTACGGCTCGACGCTCGCCTTGGTCAATCCTCATGGCATTGTCAGCCTGAAGGTCGATAACGAACGTAAGGACCAGCAAGAAGTGACGGCGAGTCATGGGGCTGCTTACTCGCGCACGAACTTGTCGGCCGCACCCGCCGCTTTGTAAATCGCCGCCGTCCGATCGAAGGCCTTGTCCTTCGCCGACGCTCCGATCAGCGTGAGCTTCACGTCCGGCGCGAGCAAGCCGAACGCTTCGGGAACGTCGAGGACTCGCTGGATGTTGAGTAAGTGGGGGCCGTCGCGGAAGGAAGTTGGGGGGTCAAGGACGAGGACTTTCGGCTTCTTCGCGTTGGCGAACACCGCGCCGAATGTCGCGAGGAGGCCGGCCGGACCACGACCGACCAGCGCGTTGTCGGCCTCGAATCCGATCGCATAGGACGCGAGGTCTCGTACGCGTCCGCCATCGACCGTCTGGCCGAGCAAGGCGAGGCTCCTCTCGACCGTGTTTGGCGGATTCTTGCGCGTCCACTGGCCCGGCCCCGTGCCACGAAGCCAAACGGCGAGGAAGGCGTTGTCCGCTTGAATCGCCTTGGCCCACTGCTTCCAGGCGTCACTCGCGTCTTCGCTGGGATTCAGTACGAAGTGAGTCTCCGGAGCGAACGCGAACTTCTTTTTCGACTTGCCGAAATCCAATACTTGAACGGTGCAATCTAGCCCGTCGCCCGTGCGAAATTGAAACGCGTCATTTTCAACTCGGAGGTCTGCACCTGAAACCTTATCCGGCATCGCCCGAAAACTCACTTCTCGCAGCCGTTTGATCGTCGCCGCCTTCCATGCGACGAATTCCTCCTTGTTCGTCGGCAACTTCACCTCGGCTGTCGGCACGAAGGACTCGTCGATTCGGTCGTTGATCTGGTCCTTCGGCAGGTCCTTGTCCTCCGGGAAGACCCGGAGGTCCTTGCCCGCGATGCCAGGGGATTCCGCGTCTTTCACCGTGCCGGTCGCACCCTTCAGGTGTTTGTTCAGGAAACCGAAGATCGCCACGCGCAGGTCCGGGCGGTAGTCGTGGTTGCCCTTCGACACGTACTCGGCGACGTTCTCCTTTTGGCCCAACATCTCGTAACACTTGTTCAGCCGCGCCATGATCCGGCGGTTGCCGTCCATCGGGAAGATGGGGTCGTTATCACTGTTGGCGAACAACAGGGGCTTCGGGGCGTGCAACGCCAGGGCGGTCGTCCATTCCCATTGATAGGTGTTAATGAAGAACATGCAGTCGCAGTGGCCGTTGATGACCTTGTTGGTCACGTAGCTTTCCAGGTCGCTCATGCCGCTGACCGGGACGGCCACTTTCACGCGATCGTCGGCGGCCGCGACCCACACCGTCGTTGCGCCGCCGCCGGAAATCCCCGTCACGCCGATCCGGTCCGGGTCCACGTCGGGCCGCGAGCACAGGTAGTCGATGCCGCGCATGCCGTTCCAGCATTCGACGCCGGCCGGCGTGTACCCGCGGCTCTGCCACCAGAATCGATTCAGGTTGTAGGTGCCGTGATGCTTGCCCGCGACCTCGCCGAGTTGCAACGTATCAACGACCAGGCATACGTACCCGTTCAAGGCGAACCATAAGCCGTGATCCTGGAACGCCGTCTTGTTGCCATCGCGGCCGCGCCCGGAATGGCCGCACACATACAGGATCGCGGGCAGTTTCTTGTCGTTCGACTTGGGTCGATAGAGGTTGCCCGTGACGTACAGGCCTGGCTTGCTCTGATAGTGCAGCTTCTCGACGACCACGTCGCCGCGTTCGAGCGTGCCAGTCACGGTCGCCTTCAGGGGCGTTCGTTCCGGCAACGGCCAGAGGCCGACCATGTCGAGGAACTCTTGCTTGAGCCGCGGCCGTTTCGCTTCCCACTCGGCCTTCGTCTTCGCCCCGTCCATGAACCGCTGACTCAATCTGGCCGCCTCGGCCGCGAGATACTTGTGAATCTGCTCATCGGCATTCGCGCCCGGTGCGGGCTTCGCGGTCGGTTGGGCCATCGGAGTCAGTAGCAGGAGGAGAGAGAGCATGTCGCGACCTCGGTGGGCGAGTGGGAGGTGAGGATTGTGCCATGCCGAGGGCCGCGACGCAAGTGGCTGCTTCAAGGCTGGGACGGTCGATCCGACGGATGGGAGGAAAGGAACTCGCGGACCTCGAGTTGCATGCCATGAATCCTGGAATCGTGCGGAATATCCCAATCGGCTTCCTTTGCCACATCGCCCGCGATCCACCACGCGCGAATCGATGGCAATTCTCCCGTAAACCCGACGATCAGGTTCACCACCGATTCGGCATAGTTCCGTTCAATGTCACGGCGACTTGGGATCGGCTCGCTGGTCGGGTGCGAGTGATACACCGCGAGCACTTCCACTCCGGCCCCGCGCATCGCCTTGTGGGCGGCGAACAGACTTCGTGGCTCCGATTCGAATTCGGTCGGCGAAGCCAGGGCGTTCACGAGTGGTAAGTGATGTGTCACTCGGCCGATGTCTTCGACGATCGTGCCGGCGAGCAGTCCGCATCCCTCGGCCGGCAAGCACGCCCGCAGGTGGGCCACCAACTCCGATAGCAACGGCTCCGGAATCGCCAGTCGAAACCGGCTCATCGGAACATCCCCAGAATGCCCATCAAATTAATGGCGAGGCCGGCCCAGACGACGAGGTCCGCGAACCCGATCACGATTCCACCGATCGGCAACGCGTACGGATGACCGCCTTCACGCGCATACTTCAGGCCACGAAAGCCCGCGAAGATGCCGAACCCAATCAGGCCCATGAACCCGGCCGTCACGATCGGGGCCACGATTCGGGCGTGGGACAATTCGTCCATCGCCCGGTGTTTGATGCCGATCGCCCAGTAGAAGTCGTTGAAGATCAACTGGACGGGGGCCATGATTAGGAAGCAGCCGCCGATCGCCAGCGACAGAAGCCCCCAGTCCGTCGCGCGGCGATCGACCTTCATGCCGGGCCCGGGCATCGTCCAGTCGTCCACGGCCGGTCCTCCGACGAGTCGATAGAAATCGAGAGACACCAATTAATCTACGATCTCGGGTTTGGGAGTTGGCCGTGGGCATGACCGTAAACGATCTCAAGGGCCGGACCGTCGCGTTCGCCGCGTCGGGCGGGCTCGATAGTTGCACCGTGACGAAGTGGCTCACCGAGCACGGCGTCACGGTCGTTTGCTTCACGGCCGACATGGCCCAGCCGGACGAAGTCGACTTCAACGAGATCGAAATACGCATGCGGGCCTGCGGGGCGAGCGATTACATCCCGCTCGACCTCAAGACCGCGATCGCCGAGGCGGGCCTCGAAGTCATCCAATCGCAGGCCCTCTACGAAGGCCGCTACTGGAACACGACGGGGATCGGCCGACACGTGATCGTCGCCGGGATGGTCAAGGCGATGCGCGAACGCGGCATCAAGGTGTTGAGCCACGGGGCGACCGGGCGCGGCAACGATCAGGTTCGCTTCCAGCTCTGCACGAACATGCTCGCCCCGGACTTCGAAGTCTACGCTCCCTGGCGGGACGAAATCTTCCTGAAGAAGTTTGGCGGGCGCTCCGAGATGATCGACTACTGCACCGAACGCAAGTTGCCGATCAAGGCGAGCAAGGACGCGCCCTATTCGACGGACGCCAACTTGCTTGGTCTGACGCACGAGGCCGGCAAGCTCGAATCGCTCGAGACGGGGCCGTGGTTCATCACCCCGGGGATGGGGGTGTTGCCGAAGGACGCCCCCGATACGCCGGAGAAGTTCGCGGTTCGATTCGAGAAAGGTCGGCCGGTCGCGCTCAATGGCAAGATGGTCGGGGCCTTCGAAGCGATCACGCAGGCGAACGCGATCGGCGGGCGCAATGGCGTCGGGATCGCGGCCCACCTGGTGGAGAATCGCTTCGTCGGCGTGAAGTCGCGGGGCGTGTACGAAG
>JANLUE010001447.1:0-2643 GCA_031363325.1 Gemmataceae bacterium | reverse complement strand
GCCGGCTACAACGACCACCTCACCAAACCAGCCGACCCCCTCGAAATCATTCGACTGCTCGAACATTTGACGCCAAGCGATTCGGTGCGGACCTGACGGCTGTGCAAGACGCCGCCGGTCCGATGTGAAGTCGCGTGCGTGGAAATTGTGAAATCCTGAAAGCGAATGTTCAGTAGGTTCGGACGCCCGCAGGCATTGACGCTTGAACCGGGGCCGCCGGTTGAGCGCCGATGGGAACCGTCATTAGGACATGGCCGCTCGGGACGGGTTGCTGATTGGCGACCATCACCGGGGGGTTATTGGCTTCCGCTTTCACGGCCTCGGCGGGCGGCATTTCCGCCTTCCGCGCCGCTCGACCAATCTGGCCCAGGAAGAAGCCGATCAGCATCAAGGTGACGCCGGACAGAAACAGGCCGAACAGCCAGAAGCGCGTCGTATCGCCGAGGGGTTCGGTGCGGCCGGCCGTGAAGTACCAGACCGCCGTCCACACGTCGATCAGCGCCCCGAGGGTGATGTAAATGATCGCGGCTTTCGGGCCGAAGGCGGGTTTCGTCAGCAGAGGCATGGGGGACTCTCCGATTATTGTTTCCGGCCATGCGGGCCAGCCGGTGTTCGAATCGGAAAGCAGACGGGGTGCCAAACGGCCTCAATCGTCCACCGAAAAATAAACCCCCGGCGGCACCACGCCGGGCAAGGCGTTCATCGTCTTGAGCGCGTCGCGGAACCGGCCCGTTTCGGCGTAGTGGGTCATGATCACCAAAGGCACGACCTGGCCCTGGTGTTCCTCCAGCGCTTCGTGCTGAATGACCGAGGCGATGCTGATCTCCTGATCGGCCAACACACGCGCGACGTCGGCCAACATGCCGGGCTTGTCGCGGACGAGCACGCGCAGATAGAACCGCGAACGGACCCCCGACGATGGACGGACCGTGAAGCCCCGGCCGTTCGAGCCCCAGAGCTTGAGGGCGGGAAACGTTCGTTGCGCCCGGCCCACGGCGATATCGACCAGGTCCGCGACGACCGAACTGGCCGTCGGCAAGGCACCGGCGCCGGCCCCCTGGAAGAGTACTTCGCCAACCGCGTCGCCAACCACTTGGACCGCGTTGAATGCCCCACGGACCTGGGCCAACATGTCCGTATGACGCAGCAGCACGGGGGCGACATGCAAAGCGACCTCGGTCCCGTCGAGCCATGCTTCGGCGAGCAATTTGATCGTGTACCCGAGTTCATCGGCGAAGCGCAAGTCCATCGCGGGCAAGTTGGCGATGCCGATCCGTTCGATGCGTTCGACCTGGACGGCCACGCCGAACGCGATCTGCGCGAGGATCGCGAGCTTGTGGGCCGCGTCGCTACCATCGACATCAAGCGTCGGATCGGCCTCGGCGTAGCCGAGCCGTTGGGCTTCAGCCAGGGCGGCCGCGTACGAGACGCCCCGCTCGGCCATCGCGGTGAGGATGAAGTTGCTCGTGCCATTCAAGATGCCCTGAATCGCGGTCACCTGATTGGCGGTGAAACTCTCGGCGAGCGCCCGGATGATCGGGATGCCGCCGGCGACGGCCGCTTCGAACGCGACGACACGTTCGTGCTTCCGAGCGGCCGTGAACACTTCGGGCCCGTGTTCGGCGAGCAGGGCCTTGTTCGCCGTGACGACGTGCTTGCCAGCGGCCAGCGAATCGAGCACGACCTGCTTGGCGATCCCCGTCCCGCCGATCAACTCGACGATGACATGGACCTGGGGGTCGTGAATCGCGGCGGCGAGGTCGGTCGAAATCAGCTCGGGCGGAATGTGTGGCCGCGACTTGGCCGAATCGCGAACCACGACCCGTTTGATGTGGACCGGCCGCCCGGCGCGCTGGGCAATTCGATCGGGGTGTTCGCGCAAGATTTTCGCGACCCCGCCGCCAACCGTGCCGCAACCGATGAGTGCGATGTTCAGGGGTTCGGACATTGGACCAGTTTAAGTCGTTGACGAAGAACGCGTAAATTCGACGATCCCCATTCCCGATAATTCGCGGGGACGACCGTATTGTTTTCCGAAGTTCATGATACCGCGATCCGGGCGGTGGCAAACCGGCGATCGAGCGTTCCCGGTCGTTTCGCGCGCCACCGGCCCCGACATTCCCTCCCCATTCGGATGTAACTCACCCGTAACACTACCCCCTTTGGGGGCCTTTCTGCAATCCCCTCGGCGGGCCGTCTCGTTTATACTCGTGAGTGTTGCCGAATGCCCGGCTCCGAGGTGTCCCATGCGTCGATTGATTCCCGCCTTCCTGATTGGCCTCGCGCTCGCCGCCCCGGCGACCGCCGCGGGCCTGCTCGTCCCCGAGGACAAGAAGCTCCCGCCGCTCGCCATGGTCCATCACCGCGTCAATATCGGGGTCGAGGATCAGGTCACGGTCACCACCGTCGAGCAAGCCTTCCGCAACCACACCGATCGGCAACTCGAAGCCACGTACCTGTTCCCGATCCCCAAAGGCGCGAGCGTCAACAAGTTCACGATGTGGGTTGATGGGAAAGAGCAGGGGGGTGAATTGCTCGACGCCAAGAAGGCGAGCGCGGTCTACACGGACATCGTCCGCCGCACGCAGGACCCGGCCATCCTCGAATACATCGGCAACAACCTGATGCGCTTGAAGATTTTCC
>JANLUE010001435.1:0-4140 GCA_031363325.1 Gemmataceae bacterium | reverse complement strand
GGCACTTATGTCGATGCCCTGCCCACGCTCGTGAACCCCGATACCGGTCGGTTGCACACGTCGTTTAACCAGACCGTGACAATCACGGGTCGACTGAGTTCGAGCGACCCGAATTTGCAGAACGTGCCGGCCCGGTCGGAGATGGGGCGTGAAGTTCGCCAGGCGTTCCTGCCGCGCGAAGGCTGGGTGTTGATCACGGCCGACTATTCGCAGATCGAGTTGCGGATGCTCGCCCACTTCTGTGGCGACACGAACCTGAGACAGGCGTTCACCGACGGGACGGACATTCACACGCTCGTGGCCAGCCAGATCAACTCGGTCGAGCAGGCGAACGTAACGGGCGAGATGCGGCGTGTGGCGAAGACGGTGAACTTCGGCGTGATCTATGGGATGAGTGCGTTCGGCCTCTCCGCCCGGCTGGGGATCGACAAGAAGGACGCCAAACGATTCATCGACCAGTACTTCGCCCGTTACCCAAAGGTCCTGGAGTACCAGGACAATTTGCTGGCGAAAGCCCGCCAGGACGGGTATGTGGGCTCGATCCTGGGTCGACGTCGCCGCTTCGACCCCACGGCGATCCGGGCCCGAACGACGTATCACGCCCGGAACCAGGCCGAGCGCGAAGCCATCAACATGGAGATTCAGTCGAGCGCGGCCGACTTGATCAAATTGGCGATGCTGAACGTCCACAAGAGATTGCGGACGGAGGGCCGACAAGCAAGAATGCTGTTGAGCGTCCACGACGAGTTGGTGTTCGAGGCTCCGCCACCGGAAGTCCGGGACGTGGCCCAGATGGTCCGGGAAGAAATGGTCGGCGCGATCAAGGTGGACGTGCCCCTGGAAGTCGAAGTCGCGGCGGGGCCGAACTGGTTGGATGTCGACGACGTGAAGTAGGGAAGAATTCGAACGTGTTGGGAGGTTTGGAATGTTGGAATTACTCGATGTCGCGCCGATTGGGCCGCGAAATGGGTCGGCGGATACGCTCTGCATGGACCTGGAGGCCCTGCGCCTTGTCGTGGTCTCCGCAAACGGCTCGACTTCGGAGACTCCGATTGAGACTTATCTCCGCGAACATCCCGACCGGGCGAACGATATCCGCACGGCACTCCGAGATCGGCTGACTGCTTGGCCGGTTCCAGACGCCACGGCCCGAGCACGGTTTCGGGCTCGGGCGACACCCAATAGCCTGGCGGCTTTGGTGGCCGACATCACACCGGATAACCGTCACGAAGAAATTGACTGGGGCTCGCCGGTCGGAAAAGAGGCATGGTGAATCGCACCGCCTACGCGCCGGCCAAAGGTAACGTGATCTGGCTCGAATTCGACCCGCGGGTCGGTCGCGAGCAATCGGGTCGACGGCCCGCGATCGTTCTGTCAGAGGGCAGTTACAACGTGCCGTCCGGCCTGGCCATCGTCTGCCCGATAACCAGCAAGGTCAAGGGATATCCGTTCGAATTGCCACTCCCCGCCGGTGCCGTCGTACAGGGCGTGGTTCTTGCCGATCAAGTTAAGTCGGTCGACTGGCGAGTTCGAAAAGCGGAATTCATCGGAACAGTGGACCAGGACTTCCTCGACCAGATAATCGATCGATTGGCCAATCTGATTTGATGGACTCCAACATGCAATCGACGGTACTCCAAAACTCTGGGCAGCGAAGGCTTTTGACGAAGCCATTGCAAAAGGACCTTGTTGTCTACCCATACTCCGATGGTGAGCCCTTGGGTGAATCACAACCCCACATCGACGCGATCCGCGTGATGCTCGATTCTCTCGACGATTTATTCTGGGAAGACGACTCGGTGTCGGTCCACGGCAACATGAACTGGTATTGGCGCAGAGGGGATGTCGATTCCATGCGCGCACCGGACGCGATGGTAATTCCGGGCGTACCGATGGACTTCGACCGTAAGTCGTACCAGAGTTGGGAGCACGGCAATCGCGCACCGACGCTGATCATCGAAACTGCTTCCGCGAAAACCTATCGTGCCAACCTCGCCGAAGTGAAAGACGATTACGAGCGAAATCGAGTCCGCGAATACTTCCTCTTCGACGCGACACCGTACTACCTAGACCATCCCCTCATCGGATTTCGACTCAATCGCAAACGCTATCAGGAGATCACGCCAGAAGCGGACGGCTCAATAGTTTCGAACGAACTCGGCGTGCGGTTACGACCGGAAGGACGGATACTTCGATTCGTGGACAGGAAGACCCGCGAACCATTGCCAACGCGTAAAGAGCGCATTGAGTTTTACAAAGCTCGCTACGAAGCGGCGGAGGCACGCCGTGAGGCCGAGCGCGCTAAGCACGACGCCGAAATGGCGATCGCCGAGGACAAACTGGCGAGACAGAAGGCGGTTGCCCGGCAACAAGCCGAAGAGTTGAGACGTGCGCTCGCCTTGCTCAAGAAGCACGGACTCGATCTCGAGAATTGAATCGGAGCCGAACAGTCATGTGGCAATTACTCGATGTCGTGTGTGAGCCCGTCTTTCGAATATTCGGGCTTGTATGGACCGAAGACGATCGACCGGCGGCTCGGTGGTTTAGTGTCGGTTGTTTGGCGATTGTGCTACTCGGAATCGGAATCGTGTTTCTGGCTTACTCTGGCAAGTAATTGGGTACCGCGTTTGCAATCGTGACCTCCGACTCGCTCCCCTTGAAGGACTCGCACCCATGACCGCCGCGTTGAAGCCCGTGATCGGCCTCGTTGGCGGGATTGGCGCGGGCAAGAGCTTCGTCGCCGAGGCGCTCGCCAAGCGGGGCGGGCGTATCGTCGCGGGCGATCCGCTCGGGCACGAGGCGCTCGAGCAACCGGAAATCAAGGCCCGCGTCCTCGAAGTCTGGGGCGAGCGCGGCATCGTCGCGGCCGACGGGCGAATCGATCGCAAGGCGCTGGGCCGAATCGTGTTCCCGAGCCCGGTCGAACGATCGCGCCTGGAACATCTGACGCACCCGTTCATCGAACGCCGCATCCTCGACGAGATTGCGACGGCGCGGGCCATTGCCGATGTGCGATTCGTCGTACTGGATGCGGCGATCCTACTCGAAGCCGAATGGGATGGGCCGTGTGATAAGCTGATCTATGTGGACGCCCCCCGGCCGGTCCGGCTGGCCCGCGTGAAAGCCCAGCGCGCCTGGACCGAGGCCGACCTGGCCGCCCGCGAGGCCGTGCAGATGCCGGCCGAGAGAAAGAAGGGCCTGGCCGACGCGGTGGTCGAGAATGGCGGCCCGCCGGCCGATACATTAACGCAAGTCGATTCGTTACTGAAAGCTTGGAACCTCGCCTGATGCCTGCCCGCTGCGACCGACGGATATTCACCGGTGCTGTTCATGCACCCCCGTCGGGCGCTCCGTTTTTTCACGTCCGAAGGAGCCTCGCATGTCCGATCACCCACACGCCGAGCCGAGGCGACCCGCCCCGCGCCGGCCCGACGAACGGGTCCGCACCGCCGCCGAGGAGGAAGGCTTCCTCGGCTACGACGAGGAAGTGAATAGTCGGTACGAGGAGATCAAGCGGGGTGGCACTTACATCACGGAGCTCCAACACCGGACCATGGTTCAACTCCAGCAGTTGGCCAAGGACGAGAACCTGCCGCGCGAGGAGTGGATCGGCCTCAAGAAACAGGATCTGATCTTCAAGATCCTCAAGGAACGCGTCAAGCAGAATGGCTTGATGTACGGCGAGGGTACGCTCGAAATCCTACCGGACGGCTTCGGCTTCCTACGCAGCCCGGACTACAACTACCTGCCCTGCCCCGACGACATCTATATCTCGCCGAGCCAGATTCGCCGGTTCGGCCTGCGCACCGGGGCCGTTGTCGCCGGCCAGATTCGCCCGCCCAAGGAGAACGAACGCTACTTCGCCTTGCTCCGGGTCGAAGCGATCAACCTGCACGACCCCGATCTACTCACGCAGAAAGTCGTGTTCGACGACCTCACGCCGCTGCATCCGACGAGGCGATTCAAACTCGAAACCGACCCGGCCGAGGTGAACACCCGGGTCATCGATTTGATCACGCCGATCGGCAAGGGCCAGCGCGGCCTGATCGTGTCGCCGCCCCGCGCCGGCAAGACGATCTTGTTGCAAAAGATCGCGCTCAGCCTCATCAAGAACCATCCGGAAAGTTACCTGATCGTGCT
>JANLUE010001388.1:0-5317 GCA_031363325.1 Gemmataceae bacterium | reverse complement strand
GGTCAGGCCTTGGCCTGACAATGGACGGTGGGAGTCAGGCCAAGGCACTGACCTACCAGCATTTATTGCGGCAATAGTTGTACGGCATCGATCACTACAAAACCATCGGCCTTGGTGTTGGAGATTGTCACCACGGCTTCTTTCTCAAACCGAAAGATGCCGACGGAATGAAATAAGCCCTCATGCTCGGGCGGTTTGCGTTGATCGTAAGTCACTTCGTGCCTACTGACACACAATTTGGCATGACTTGCTGGCATTGTGCCGACCGGGGGCCCGTGATGGCTGCGCCAACCGATCCACACGAACTCGCCCGCCGCGGCGAGTTCGTCATTTCAACCGACCCCGCCCGGCTCGACATCGAAATGGCCCACGCCTACCTGGCCAACGAATCGTATTGGGGCACGGGCCGAACGCTCGACGTGGTCCGCCGTTCGTTCGCGAACTCGATGTGCTTCGGAGTGTACGCGGGCGATCGACAAATCGGCCTGGCCCGGGTGGTGACCGACAAGGCGACGTTCGCCTGGCTGTGCGACGTGTTCGTCCTCGAACCGTATCGCGGCCAAGGTCTCTCGAAGTGGCTGATGGAATGTGTGATCGCGCACCCGGACCTCCAGGGCCTGCGGCGATTCTTGCTCGGCACCCGCGACGCGCACGAACTTTACGCCCGCTACGGCTTCCGCCCACTCGCCGACCCGACGCGATTTCTGGAGGTTTTTCAATCAGCCGCTTCACCGAACCCGCTCAACCAATAACCGCCCGCATCTCGTCCCGAACAACGTCCGGCCCCAACTCGCGAATTCGTTCGTGCCACGCGGGGTCGCACAGTTGCCGAAGCACGTCCGCTCGGCGCTCGCTTGGTACCGCACGCACGTTGTCCCGCAGCTCCGCGAGCAGATCGACCCATGACGCGAGGGCCGCGTCCAGCTCGTCCGCCAGTTGATCGGCGATTCGGCCGGCGAGAACGGGCGACGCGCCGCTCGTGCCGACCGCGACTTCGATCCGACCCAGTCGTCGGACGGCCGGCAACGCGAAGTCGCCGGCCGTCGGGTCGCTCGCCGAATTCACCCAGACCGATAATGTGCGGGCATCCGAGACGACACGGGAGTTCACTTCCGGCGTCGCGGCCGCGAACACCAGCGCAACGCCATTCAAATGCGTGGATCGATACGGTTCCTGGAGCCAGTGAAGGGCCTCGGGCAAATCGGCCGGCTGGGGTTCGAGCGCGACGACGCGTGGCCGAGCGCCCGCTTCGAGCAACGCGCGCAGCTTGCGCCTGGCGACCGGCCCGCCGCCGACAACAAGGCAATTTTTGCCGGCCACGGTCAGATTGATGGGGAGCGTCGGCATGTGTGATTGCCTTCCGTGTGGTGCGGGCCGACAATAGCGTTGTACCACCGACTCGGAGCGCCACGATGGCCACACTCGAAATTCCCTTCGGCCGAACGCACTGGACGCTGACCGTCCGAGACGCGGACCGCCTCGCCTATCCGGAACCGGCCCGACTGCCGATCGCCGACGTTCGGGCGGCCGTGTTCGATGCGCTCGATCATCCCGTACGCTTCGAGCCGTTGCGCCGAGCGGTGACGCCCGACGATCGCATCGCTTTGGTCGTCGACGAATCGCTGCCGCGCTTGCCCGAATTGATTGCCGGCGTGCTCGAGTACTTGGCGACAGCGGGAATTTCGCCGGGTGCCGTCACGGCCGTGAGCCCGCCGGGGGCCTCGCAACATTGGATCAACGACTTGCCCGAACAGTTCTCCGACTTGCAGGCCGAGGTCCATCAACCCGACGACCGGAACAAGCTCAGTTATCTGTCGGCCACGAAAGACGGCCAGCGCGTCTATATGAATCGAACCGTCGTCGACGCGGATCAAACGATTGTCCTGTCGGGTCGCATGCCCGATCCATTGCTGGGCCGAGCGGGAGCCGAGGGCTCGCTATACCCCGGCCTCGCCGGCTCCGAGACGCGGCGGGCGGTCGTTCCAAAACTCTCGCCGCAGACGCCGCCCGATGGCGAGTGGCCGGTCGCCGTCGAAGCGAACGAAGTCGCCTGGCTGCTGGGGTTGCCGATCTTTGTTCAGGTGATCGAAGGCGAGGGGGACGACATCGTCGGCATCTTGTCCGGAGTCAAAGAGTCCGCGCCGGACGGTGCGGCCCTGCACGACGCGGTTTGGAAGACGCCGATCGCCGACCTGGCCGATCTTGCAATCGTGACGTTGACCGGCGACCCGACCCGACACGACTTCGCCGCCCTCGCCCGGGCGGCCGCGACCGGAGCGCGGGCCGTCAAGCAGGACGGAACCGTAGTCGTCCTGAGCGAGGCGGACGCGGACCTCGGCCCGGCCACCGACATCCTGCGACAGTGCGACGAACCGCACGAGGCGGTGAAGCTGCTGTTTCAACGCAAGCCGGCCGACGCGGCCTCGGCCGTGCAATGGTCCTGGGCGGCCGGTCGATGCAAGCTGTACCTGGCTTCGGAAATGCGGCCTTCATTCGTCGAAGAAATGTTCGCCACCCCCCTGACCGGACCAAAAGATGTCCAGCGACTGCTCGACCAGCCGGGCAAACTGCTGATCGTCCGCGATGGGCACAAGGCCTGGGCGGCCGTGGGGCGGTAACATCTGATTCTTCCTCTCCACTTCGGAGAGGGAGAACATTCCATGAACGCGATCACCATGACCCCCGACTATCAACTCACTTTGTCCGAAGCCGTCGTTTTCGATCGGCCCGGTGAAGGACACATCGAACTGACTGGCAAGGACGCGCCCGCGTTCTTGCACAATCTCTGCACGAACGACATCAACAATCTGCCGCTCGGCGGCGGGTGCGAGGCGTACTTCTGCGATCTGCGCGCCAAGGTGCTGGCCCACGTGTTCGTCTATCACGTGTTGGCCGATGGGAAGCACGCGTTCTGGCTCGATGTCACGCCGGGCTTCGCGGGCAAGGTCTTTCAGCACCTCGATCGTCACTTGATCTCGGAGGCCGTTGAACTCGTCGATCAGTCGGAGGCGTTTGCCCAACTTCATCTGGCCGGGCCGAAGGCCCGGGAGATTCTCCAACGCGCACTTGGCGACGAGGTGCCGGAGCTGGCCGAGTTTCAGCACATGGAACGGACGTTTGGATCGGAAGCGACGTGTTCCATTCGTCGGCACGACCCGCTCGGCGTGCCGGGTTACGACATCGTCTGCCGGGCCGAACGAACGGCACTCGTTCGACGCTTATTGATCAACGACGGGGCCGCGCCCGGTACGTTGGAGACGTTTGAAGTCTTGCGAATCGAGGCGGGCACGCCGGTTTACGGTGTCGATATCGGCGCGGATCGATTCGTCAAGGAGATCGCCCGGGCGCTCCGGGCGGTGAGTTATTCGAAGGGCTGCTACCTCGGCCAGGAGCCGATCGTGATGTCCCGCGACCGGGCGGGGTTTGTGAACCGCACGTTCCTCGGCGTCAAAGTGTTGGAAGGCGGCCCACTGCCGGCCGGCACGAAGCTGTTCCGCGACGCGGTCGAAGTCGGCTTGATCACCTCGTCGATCGATTCGCCCCGTCTCGGCGCTCCGCTGGCGCTCGGCTACCTTCGCCGCGGCCACCAGGAACCGGGCTTGCGGCTCGAGGCCGACACTCCCGACGGGCGTCGCCCGGTCGAAGTGCTGGCGTTTCCACCGGTCTGAACAGTCGCATTCAACCGACGGAAGCTTGGCTGGCCAATGGACGGCCGCATTGCGGACTACTTTCCCTTTTTCGGTCGACCCGTTTTGCCGTCGATGTCCAGGCCCAGTTTCTCGTTCGCGTGGACGAAGAACATGAAGCCGTTCAGCATCTCGTGATAGGTCTGCGGGCCGTCTTTCACAGTCTTGGTCGGGTCGGGATTGAACGGGTTGAACGGCGAATTGTCGTACAGGGCCACGCAATCGATCCGCGTGCCCTTCGGGAACACCTTCTGGCCCGGCTCCCAGCGATACGGGATTTGCCACTCGAAGTTGTAGTTCGGGATCGTCAACAGTCGCTCCGGCTTCGCGTCCGGCGCGTGGGCGATGAACGACATCGCTTTGCCGCGCACGTGCATGTGGGCGAACAGGCCGATGCCCACCGTGTCTTCGGCAAGCACCCGCGATGCCTTGACCGGATGGGCCGGAGCGCCGGGAGGAATGGCGTACTTCGTATCGACGAACAGCTCGTGTCGAAGCCGACGCTCGATATTGCCCGAGGCGTACTTCATCCCAACGCGGATCGTCACCTTGTCGGGCTTGCCGGTCGTGACGTAGTGGACCTGGAGGCCGATCATCGTGTTCCTCGGGATCAAGTACGCCACACCGCCATCGAGCGTCATCGCCTCGCCACCGGGGACCACGCCCGTGATGAAGTTCGACTCCTTGAACGACTCGCCGAGTTTGAAGTGGGCCAGGTTCGCGTGGTGAACGGCTCGTGGTACGTCCGGCAAGATTTGAGCCGCTTGAATCCAGGTGTCTTCCAGAAACACATGCGTGAAGATGATGTACTTGTACGCGATATCCCCCTCGGTCGGCAGGTCGAACGGCATCGACGTGAGGATGAGGTCGGGCTCGCCGATCCGCCAGGTGGCCGGCTTCTCTTCGACGGGCTTCGGCAATTTGGAATCGTCGCCGCGTGCCGCGCCGCTCGCGACCCAATGAGCCACTGTCTCACGCTCGGCGGCCGACAGGCTCGCGTGCTGAATTCGGTCCCCCTCGTGTGGGTGCGTGAACCACGGCGGCATCCGACCTTCGGCCACGACCTCCGCGATCGTCCGGGCCTTGGCCTTCGCTTGCTCATAACTCTGCAGCGCGAACGGGGCGGCCGTGTTTGGCTTGTGGCACTTCACGCAGTGCTTGGTCAAGATCGGTGCGACGTGTTCGCCGTAGGTGACCGGCTTTTCATTTGCGATCGTTGGTCGATTGATGACGCAACCGTCCACCGGGGTCGTTGCGATTTCAACCGGCTTGTCGGCGAGCACCGCGTCGATCGCTTCGATCAGGTCGCGGCGCGTCGGCTCGGCGCGCTGACCGCCGGGTCGATACTGGTCGTCGATTCGACCGCGATACCGCAACACGCGCTTCGCATCGAGCACGACGACCTCGGGTGTTCGCGTCGCGCCAACCGCGTCGGCCACCCGGCAATCGATGTCCTTGACGAACGGAAACTCCACGCCCGCTTCAACGCTGCCGGAGAGACCGTCGCCGCCGCGCTCGTCAAAACCGAACTCGATGCCGTCGCGGCCGCCATGCGCCAACTCGCCGGCATCGCGCGCCGCCAGGCCGATCCGCCCGCGCCCGGCGAACTCAAAGAGGACGAGGAAATCTCC
>JANLUE010001376.1:0-4125 GCA_031363325.1 Gemmataceae bacterium | reverse complement strand
CACCGAGACCCACACGATGATCTGATGTGGGTAGATCCGTTCGTGAACATCCGGGGCATTGACCTCGGTCGTTTCTTCAAAGTATGGGAGAGCACGAAGCAGGGACGGCATCGCCCAACTCACCGGAGTGTGTATTCGATTTGCGGCTCACTCTCCGGTACGACCCGGCGAATGACGAAGCGAGTGTGAGTGAGGCCAAGTTCGCTCAGGCAATAGCGATACAGTTCGGATTGCGATGCGGCGAGTCGCAACAGCTTGCCGTCGGCGAATGCGACCCACTTGCCACGATGTTTGCTCAGCAACTCAGGCAGGCATGCCACAAAGGCGGCCTGAGAGACCTTGGGCGACGACTCGACGACGTATGCCGACTCAACTGCCTGTGAAGCTTCTGGATCGATGCCATCAGTGCCGGCGACACCACTCGGGAGGTGGTCGTGAGATTGCCAGATCTCGACATCGAATAGGTCACCTTCTCGATTCATTGCCGTGGCCTCACCCCGTGTCGTCCCCGCCCATCAGCTTACCAGAATTCGAGCCATAAGATGTCGGTGCCCGCGAGACGCAACCATGAACGACTCCCGACTCCGCGAACACCTGCGCGGCCAGCTCGATCAATTGAAGCAGTCGGGCCTCCACAAGCGCGAGCGACTCATCCAGTCGCCGCAGGGGTCGTCGATCCGGGTCGGCGGACGCGAGGTCGTCAACTTCTGCGCCAACAACTACCTGGGCCTGGCGAACCATCCGAAGATCGTCGCGGCGGCGCATGCCGGGCTCGACGAATGGGGTTATGGCCTCTCGTCCGTCCGATTCATTTGCGGCACGCAGGACTTGCATCGGCAACTCGAATCGGCGATCGCGGCGTTCTTCGGCAAGGACGATTCGATCCTGTACATCTCGTGCTTCGACGCGAACGGCGGGCTCTTCGAGCCGTTGCTCGGCGAAGAGGACGCGATCCTCAGCGACGAACTGAACCACGCGAGCATCATCGATGGCGTGCGCCTCTGCAAGGCGAAACGGTTCCGCTACAAGCACAACGACCTCTCGGACCTGCGTGCCAAGTTGGAAGAAGCGAAGGGCTGTCGGTTCCGGTTGATCTTCACCGATAGCGTGTTCAGCATGGACGGCGACCTCGCGAAGTTGCCGGAGATTTGCGAACTCGCCGACCAGTACGACTCCCTGGTCGGAATCGACGATTGTCACGGGACGGGGCACCTGGGGGCCGGCGGTCGGGGCGCGGCCGAGGAGCTTGGAGTCCTCGACCGGATCGACATCGTCACGAGTACGCTCGGCAAGACGGCCGGCGGTGCGGCGGGCGGTTTCACGGCGGGGCGGGCCGAGGTCGTCGATTGGCTGAAGAACCGCTCGCGGCCGTACTTGTTCTCGAACTCCGTTCCCCCGTCGCTCGTGAACGCGGCCAAGTCCGCGCTCGAGGTGATCGCCACCAGCGGGGACTTGCGGAAGACGCTGAAGAACAACACGACCCGTATGCGGTCGGGCCTGGAGGGGGCGGGCTTCACGATCAAGCCTGGCCCGACGCCGATTCTTCCCGTGATGTTTGGCGAGGCGGCCATCGCATCCAAGATGGCCGATGCGTTGCTCGGCCACGGCATCTACGTGATCGCCTTCAGCTACCCCGTGGTTCCCCAGGGCCAGGCCCGAATTCGCCTGCAAGTGTCGGCGGCGCACAGCACGGAGCAAATCGATCGCGCGATCGGGGCGTTCGCGAGTGTCGGGCGGGAGTTGGGAGTGGTGAAATAGGTCAGTCGGAGAGTTGTAAGAGTTCCCGGCATTTGCCTCGAACCCGTTCCCCCACCGGATCGCCGCGCTCGATTGCCGTCGCGTCGCGTTGTAGCCGGGGTACCGGGTTGTGACTGCAAACTTGGTGAGAGCGCGAGCCGACCGCCGAACGGATCGAATCCCTGGTTCGAGTGGCAGCAAGAGTTGGATCAACTCGCCAAGACTATGTGTCCGAGGAACGGGTTGAACCAGTTCTTCGAGGACGGCCTTCAAGTACTTCTCGGCGGACTGCTGGCAATGGAAGCAAACCAAGTCATGGTATGGTTCGTTTTCGCTCGCGAGCTTGGTGGCTCCCCGATGATCGGCTTCGGCCTTTTCCACCCAATCCCGCGTCGCCTTTTTCATAAAGGACCTTTCCCTTGCTCACGATCTCCGTTGTGAACGATTCCCGCTCGCGAAGCCGCCATTCCAGTTCGCGCGGCTTGCGGACGAGCAGGTCCATCGGGAACGGGGATGGCACGGTCCAATCGATTCGGACCGCCTGATCGAGTTCGTTCCGACACGACATCACGACCAGCAAGTCCACATCGCTATCGGCGTGTGGCGTTCCGTAGGCGTACGAACCGAAGAGCAGAATCAGGTCGGGGTCAAACTTCGCCGCGACCTCGCGAGCATACTTGCGGATCACCCGCATCGGTATGTCCGCGCCGCGATACCACTTCGGTGTCGGGGCGCGGGTTTTGGACTTGGTCGCCATGAGTTGAGCTTAGCGTCGATCGTCGCGAAACGCTAGCGCCCGTCCAGACGAAACTGTCGGGTAGAGCCGCTTCCGCTTGACCCTCGCTTTGTCGACGGCGATCGCTGCGAGGACCCACCACCGGCCGGATTGTTTGATCGGCCGGAGCGAGACCCGATCATGGACTCATGGAAGTAGCCCACTCCCCAATTCGTCGGGCACCTATCGGGCCGGCGCTCATTGGGCGATCATGCTCGATCCGACCGAATCGATCCAGTCGACCGGTCATTCGAAGGTTGTCGTGATTTCCACAAATGAAGCACTCGATCCGACTTTTCTCCATCCGGTACCATCGCGGGTTGGCCTTCGGGGGAATTCGTTTGCTTGTGGCTCACGTCGATCGCAGAGCCAGCGATTGAAAAAATCTGGAGTCAGCCTCCACTCAACGACAACGAACTCTTGCCAATTGTCGAGTTGATCTTGCGGCACCGCCAATGCCTTTCGCGGAAGGAGAAATCGACCTGACGGAACATTCCGGCGAACCGGCCCCAACTTTGCTATCTAATCACCAGTCCCCCGCCACAACGTCCGGGAAGCCTGCGCATGCGCCTCCGTCTGATTGGTCTCACGTTCATTGTCGTCGCCGGGTTCCTCGCGGTCGCGGCCGACTCGCCACCGCACGAGGTCACGATCGAACTCGTCACCGGCGAGACCATCACCGGGCGACTTCTCACGCCTTCGATCCGGCTCAAGACCGATTACGGCACGATCGATGTCGAGGGCCAACATGTCGAGCGCTTGACGCTCAGCCCCGGCGAGACGACGCCGGGACACGATGTGATCGAACTCCACAACAAGGATACCCTCCGCGGCCAGGTGGTCACCGAGAAAATCGAGATCGAGACCGACTCCGGCCGGCGCTCGTTCGCTCCGGCCGATGTCCGCGAAATGAAATCGGTCCACCCGAAGCAGGCGGGCCTGTGGGCACTGATCTTCGGCCTGGTGACTTTGGCCGCGATGGAGATCGTTCTCGGGATCGACAACGTCATCTTCCTGGCGATCGTCGCGGGCAAGTTGCCGGAGGAACAACAGCCCCGCGCCCGCCGGATCGGCTTGATCGCCGCGCTCGGAACGCGCATCCTCCTGTTGCTCTCGTTGTCTTTTCTGCTCGGGCTCACCAAGCCCGTTTTCACCGTCCCGGATCTCCCCGGCTTCCACGATTTGGAGGCCCGCGAAGTTTCGCTTCGCGATTTGATCCTGATCGCCGGCGGCCTGTTTTTGATCTGGAAGAGCGTCAAGGAAATGCACGAAAAACTCGAGACGGCCCGCCGGGCTCACGCCCCAAGCGGTCCGGCCGGGAAGGCCGCCACGTTCGGCGGCGTGTTGGTTCAGATCGCGATCCTCGACATCGTGTTCTCGCTCGACTCCGTGATCACGGCCGTCGGAATGGTCGATGTGCTTTGGGTAATGATTGTCGCGATGGTAATCGCAATGTTGGTCATGCTCGCGTTCGCAGGCACGATCAGCGACTACGTGGCCCGACACCCGACGATCAAGGTCCTCGCGCTCGCGTTCCTGATTTTGATCGGTGTGATGTTGGTGGCTGAATCGCTCGGCCAACACATGAACAAAGGCTACATCTACTTCGCGAT
>JANLUE010001367.1:0-4535 GCA_031363325.1 Gemmataceae bacterium | reverse complement strand
CGCCGTCCAGGTCGAGACCTGACCTACCCCAGTGCTGTCACATAGCGCCGCCCGTATCCGTACGCCTCACCGCGAACTCCGTTCACGACGGCCCCCAGGAGCGGCACGTTGATCGCCGAGAGTTTCTGGCACGCGGTGTTTACGCGATCGACCTGGCTCACATCCACGAGCAGTGACAGCAACACGCCGTCGACGTGTCGGCCCACGAGCAACGCGTCGGCCACTGGCAGAATCGGGCAGGCATCGACCAGGACGAAGTCGTAGCCGAGCTGATCGGCCTCGGCGAGGAGTTTGGCGAAGCCATCGAGCGCGAGCGCCTCGACGGCCCGGCGGTCGCCGTTCCCGGCCGGCAGGACCGCCAGGCGTTCCTTTGTCGTGTTCACGATCGAACTGGCCACCGTGGTCTCGCCGCGAAGCACTTCGGCCACACCGGGGCCCGGCGGAACCTTGAAGTGCAAGTGGACCGACGGGTTGCGAAGGTCGGCGTCGACGAGCAACGTTCTTCGGCCGGACCGGGCCAGGCTCGCGGCGAGGCGGGCCGACAGCGACGTCTTGCCTTCGCCGCCGACGGCGCTCGAGACCATGACTTTGCGCAGGTTCGAGAGGCCGGCCGAATGCAGGAACAGCGTGCGGGCCGAATCAACCGCCTCATTCAACACGGCTTCCCATTCGGCGTCGCCCATGCCGAGTAATTGGTTCCTCGGCGCGGCCGGGACCGCTCCCACGAGCCGCAACCCCAGGGCCTGCGATACGTCCAAGGGAGAACCCACGCGGAAGGCGCGGAACTCCAGGAAGCCGAGCGCACAGACGACCAGGCCAAACACGCCGATTCCGGCGAGGCCCGCCATCTTCACGCGACGGCTCGCGTCGTTCGGGCGAACGATGACCGCTTCCTCTTCGAGCTGCTTGACCGCGATCGGGGCCCCGATCTCCGCTTCGAGCTTCAGCAATTTGTTCTGCAATTCCTCGAGGCGCGTGCCCTTCACAGTGAAGTTCGGCTTGCTCCGGGCGGCCGACGCCGTGCCGTCCTTCATCTTGTCGTACTCGGTCTCCTTGTCCTGAATGAGCGTCGTCTTCGCCTTCTCGTCGAGCTGCATGCGGGCGATCTCGTCGCGCTTCTTGCGAAGTTCCTCGGACAGACGTTCCTCGGCCTGCAGGGAGATCGTGGTTCGTAGTTCCTTGCGGAGCGAATCGAGCCGCGTTTCCGTGGCGGTGATTTTGCTCTTGAGCGCCCGCATGGTCGGGTTCTCTTCGCCAAGGCCGGTCAGTTTCAATTCGTAGTCGGCCACCAACTCGTCGCGGGCTTGCTTGAGGCGCACGGCCGTCGGGTTGAGCGCGAAGAGTGGTTCAAACTCGCCGGGGGTCAGTTCGAGCGGCTTCTTCTTCAAGCGATCGGTGAGAACCGATTCGTCCGATCGGAGCGTGCTGAGTTGACTGGCGATCTTCTTCAACTCGGAGCGGGCGTCCTGAATCTCGCCAACGATCAACTGTTGTCGGCGGGCGATCACGTCCGGGTTGGTTGAACTGAGCCCGCCGGGCGAACTGCCCCGGGCATCGTCGATGTCGCGTTCGAGATCCTTGCGGGCGACCTCGACCATGTCCTGGAGCTTCTTCATGTGCTTGCCGCGATTCTCCAGGGCCTCGTTCGCGATCTTGGCGAGGTACGACTGAACGACCTTGTCGATGATCTTGCGGGCCTCGTCGGGCCGATCGTCGGTCAACGTGATCTTCATGATCTCGGACGCGTTCGGGAACTCGACGACCAGTTCGCGGATCAACCAACTGATCGCGTCCCCCTTTTCCTGGACAGCGGGTAGCGCGGCGATCTCCGGGTCTTCAACGACGCCGCGAAGTACGATCCGGCTCGTGATCAGTTCCTTTTGCGTGGCCTGATTGACGGGCGGGTCGGGATGATCGACGGAGCCGGCCGGCCGGGTGGCGAAGTAGAGCTTCGTGTAGGCGAACGGCCGGGCGGGGGGCAAGTACATCCAGACGAGCGAGGCCGCGATCGCGCCGAACAAGGTACCGAGAACAATCGCTTGCTTCCAGCGTCGGCGTGCGCAGCCGAGGACGCCGAGCAATGTCAGGCCGGCAACGGAGCTGGGGCTCGTCGGCCGGAGTGGCTGGTGCGAGGGTACAACAACGCGAGTAATTGGTTCGGCAGCGCTCATGGTGTCGGTCGGGGAGTGCAAGTCCGCTCGTCGGCAGCGTAGAAGCGCTGGGTTGGACGAGAGGTCCGGGCGCGGTGGTTTCGGGCGTGGTACCGGTGCGGGGCCCGGAGAACCGGAATCGCCGACCCATCTTCCTGAAGCCAGCCATTCAACTGCGATTGTACCGGTCGTGCGCGGCCACGCAATTCGGATCGACCGGTTTTGTGGGATCCGCACAGGTTGGAAACCTATTCCACGTGGTTTGTGGCACAGGTTTCCAACCTGTGGTGAGCCGTCACAGGTTAAAAACCTATTCCACGTGGTTTGTGGCTCAGGTTTCCAACCTGTGGGGACTCAACGGAACCGATTATTTTTTGGAGATCGTGTTCGCTCGCCGTGGTCACCGCAATTAAGTGGTTGAGCCGCCCAATCGCTCAACTCGCCCTCGCCCACTGATCGCCCAGTCGCTTGGCCCGAGCGTCGCCCTCGCCCAGAAACTCGTTAGTTCGCCCTCGCCCAAAGTCGCCCACCCGCCTTGGTTCGCCCGAATCGCCCACTGATCGCCCAGTCGCTTGGCCCGAGCGTCGCCCTTGCCCAGAAACTCGGTTGGTTCGCCCCAATCGCCCATCGCCCAGTGTTCGCCCACTCGCCCAAGAATTCGCGGGATCGCCACCGCGCCGCCCGGCCCAAACGTGCAGCCCCGTCGGTATTACCGGCGGGGCTGTTTCGTTCACCCTGACCTGAATTGCGCCGGCAAAATTGCCCGCAGAATCCTTGCGACCGCTACAGTCGGATGCTACTGTTTGGTTACCGCTAGACGCCCCAAATTGATGGACCTGCCCTCCGAACCGCCTACTTCCATGACGCGACCCATTGCGGTCCCACGCGCCCGCCAATTTCCACAACCGATCGTCGAGGACGACGAGCCGGACTTCCTCGAATGCGTCCAGCGCGTTCAGGAAGAGGCTCGCCGCAAGACGGACACGCCGCGCCCGGCCGACCGGCGCGCGACCAAAGCTCCACCGTTCGCCGAACCCGCCCATGAGTAAACGGTCGAACCCGTCGGACCGGCTTCTGGCCGACCCGACGGGCCCTCGTTTCACCAATCCGATTACACGCGGATGATCTGTTCGTTGGCGGCCGGGCGGGGATTGGCGAAGGCGTCGCGGCCATCGATGTAGAACAGGTCGCGGCCGGCCTTGGCCGTGATGACGTCGCGAGCCGTGTCTTCCTCCAGCGTATCCTCGTTGAGAGCGAGCCCGCCCATCGCCCCACCGCCACTTTGCACATTGGCGACGCGCGTCTCGTAGCTACCGGCGCTGGCCCATTCGTTCATGATCTTGCGGCCGCTGGCGACGTTGTTGCGGTCGGCCGACGCCAGATCGGCCCCGATGTACATCGTGTCGTCCGCGCCGCTCGTGGTCAACTTGTCGATCCCGGCACCGCCGATCAGCACGTCCCGACCGCCGAACCCGCCATTCAATTGATCCGCCCCGCCGTTGCCGAGCAACAGGTTGTTGCCGTTGCTTCCCGTGAGCACATCGTTGGCCGACCCACCGAAGACGTTGAGGACATTGGCGACTCCGCCGGTCACCTTGGTGGCCGTCCCGGTGCCGAGGTTCACGGTTACGGGCGTGGTGAATTCGTGGTAGTCGAGCGTGTCGAAGCCGCCCCCGCCATCGATCTTGCTGGTAACGGAGCCACCGGCCGCGAAGAAATACGTATCGGCGGCCGCGCCGCCCGACAGGTTCTCGACGTTGGCGTACGCGGTCGTCGCGTTGAGCGTGCCCTGGTTCACGCCGGTGATTTGCCACGCGTTATCGCGGGCACCGCCGAGAATCCGGTCGCTGCCGGCCCGGCCGTCGATGGAGTACGTTCGCCCGCCCGGTCGAGGCTCGGACATGATGAACGAATCGGCCCCCGCGCCGGTCTGGACATCGATCTGGCCGGCGAACGCTCCGTGGTTCACGAGCGACACGCCCGTGCGCTGGAACGTCGTCGGCTTCAGGCGATAATTCTGGCCCGCGGTCTGGCCAACATCATCGAAGACGAGCTTCGCGCTGGCGGACTCGCCGGAAACGTTGAGCAGGCCCTTGATTTGATCGAGCCGGTGATTGGAGTCGCCCAGCTCGACGCGCTGAACGCCGCCCGCGTCGACCGTGGTCCTCGTGAGCGGGACGGTGCTTTCGATGTCCAGCGACGACTGTTCGGCCGTGCGGCTCGGCGCGAGGTAGTCCAACGATTTCACGCGGTCGAACTGGATGAATGCGGAGCGGACGTTGGCGGCGGTGTTTCCGGTCGTTTCCGTTCGGGCGAGGCGGCCCGACGTCAGGTTCGCCTCGTACTTGGCGAAGCGAGCGTTCTTGCCGGCGTCCTCGTCGTGAA
>JANLUE010001366.1:0-1755 GCA_031363325.1 Gemmataceae bacterium | reverse complement strand
CCCCCGGCTCGCCTTGTCGTCCATGAAATTGTCGACCGATTGAATGGTAGACGATTGCATTCCGTTTTCCGTGCCCTTATAGTTGCTAGCTTCGAGAGATCGCACCCCGAGGAATCGTCAATGCCGACTCTGAAAGTCCGGCGCATCGATACGTCGAATCCCCATGCACCGCGGCAACTCGCCGCCCTGCACAATCCGTTCGCCGAACAGGCGAACGTCGTGGCCCCGGGGAGCCGCAAACTCACCCAGGCCGTCTTTGGCGAGGCGCTGCCGCCCGTCAAGGTCGTCGAACGCATCTGCAACGACGTTCGGGCCAAGGGCCTGTCCGCCCTGCTCAACTACACCGAGCAGTTCGACAAGGTCCGGCTCACGCCCAAGCAGATCCGCGTCCATCCCGAGGAAATGGCGACCGCCTTCGACAAGGCGGACCCGAACTTCCTCGATTCGATGCGGCGGATCCGCGACAACATTCTGCAGTTCCAGATTGGGCTGATGAACAAGGACGCCCTGTTGCCGCTCTCGGAGCACTACGAACTCCAACTGCGCCATCGCCCCTTGCGCCGAGTCGGAATTTGCATTCCCGGCGGGTCGGCCGCGTATCCTTCGACGCTCCTGATGACCGTCTGCCCCGCGCAGGCGGCCGAGGTCAAGGAAATCGTCGTGGTCATGCCGCCGACCGCGAATGGCGCGAACAACAAGGACATGCTGGCGGCCTGCCACCTGCTCGGCGTCAAAGAAGTCTACCGTGTCGGCGGGGCCCAGGCCGTGGCCGCCCTTGCCTACGGAGTCGATGGCATAGAGCCGGTCGACATGATCGTCGGTCCGGGGAACATCTTCGTCACGCTGGCGAAGAAGTTCGTGTTCGGGCACGTCGCGATCGATTGCCTGGCCGGGCCGAGCGAAATTGTCGTGGCCGCCGACGAGTCGGCCCAGCCGGACTTCATCGCGCTCGACATGATCGCCCAGGCCGAGCACGCGCCCGGCGTCGCGATCCTCGTGACCTGGCACAACGACTTGCCGGACGAAGTCGAACGTTCGCTCAACAAGCAATTGAACAACCTCGAACGCGCCGATCAGGCCCGCGCGAGCCTCGAAGAGTACGGGGCGTTCATCGTGGTGAAGGATCGCGCGGAGGCCGTGAAGATCGTGAACTCGCTCGCTCCGGAACACGTGCACGTGCAGACTCGCGACCCGGAAGCGTTCGCCGAGAAGATCGAAAACGCCGGCGCGATTTTCCTCGGGACGTTCACCCCCGTCGCGGTCGGCGACTATGCGGCCGGCCCGTCGCACGTCCTGCCGACCGGCGGAACGGCCCGCTTCGCGAGCGGCCTGAGCGTCAACGATTTCCGTCGCCGTACGAGCGTGATGAACTTCACGCGGGCCGGGCTCCGGGATGTCGCCGAAGACGTGATCACGATGGCGAACAAGGAAGGCCTGACCGGCCACGCCCTGAGCGTCTCCGCCCGCGTCGCCGACAAACCGCTGCAACTGCGACCGTCGAAGAAGGCCGCGGCCGCGGCGGCGAAATTGAAGAAGTAAGAAACTCATTCACCACAAAGAACACAAAGGACACAAAGAAAAAACTCGACATTAAACCCGATTCAGTTGGAGACCTGAAGTTTCAAAACCTCGCCCCGCGCCGCAACGGCGAACCGGCTGCGTAAGCTGCCAGGTCCTTGCTCCCGGCGAGAATACGGTCTCAAACAAGTGGCAAGCGAAACCTTGTGCAAGGACCCGGCAGCTTACGCAGCCGGT
>JANLUE010001353.1:0-2508 GCA_031363325.1 Gemmataceae bacterium | reverse complement strand
GCCCACGCCCGCCGGGCCGCCAAGCGGGCGACCGGCCTGCTCGAACCGCTCGCCCTGATCGAGATCGATCGCGTTCGCCAAATCGCCCTGCTGCGGTCCGAAGGCCCGAAGACGAAGGGCGGCTTCGTTTCTTACTACGAGGTCGAGCTTCAAGGCCTGAACCGCGTCAGGCTCCAACGATACAAAGCCTCGACCGAAGGCCACGCGAAGCGCGAAGCGATCGCCTTCGCGTTGACACACGAGGTGTTGGCCAAAGTGGTGGATGACCTGACGGCGGAATGACCTCGATACACAGAGTCTCTGCGGAGTCGCCCAAACTTCGACGTGCTCAGATGTCCTTGTAATAAGTTGTGCCTTCGATCAGGATCATCTTGGGATCGAGCATTGTAGGACCCTCGGGTGGCGGCCGAACAAAACGGTGGGCGCGGGCCACCAGAACGGAGCCGCGATAGAATCCAACCATTTGGCTAACGGTCCCCGCCGGTTGCCCATATCGTGGGTCTGGCGGGTTTTCATTGAGTACGGTGATCGCGAGTTGACCGCGCTCCACTTGGCCAAGGATGTCGAGCGTAAGAAATAGTTGTTGGAGTTCGTAGGACGACTTGCCAACGTTGTTTGGCCGCTTCTTTTGGAACTCGGGTCCGGGCCGCATGCCGCGGCGACGCTTTCTCGAAGGATCTGGCATGTCGAGCAACCTCACCGAACGACTCGTGCGGCGCGAACTTGCGAGCTATCTGGCCGGTGAGCGCACGATTCGACAATTCAACGTGACAATCGTAAATTCCGTCCAGTTGATGGATAACCACACGGCCCCGGATTTCCGAAACCTGGTGCATGGTCTGGAACTTTGGATTGCCGAATTTTCAAGCGGCTATTGGTCGGAAGCAGAGCTTCGAGAGAAGATACGTCCGTTCCTGTCGAAGGTCGATACGTCGAACAAAGAGTCCCGCGGTCGCACGAAGGCGAATAGCCCGGCCCTGGCGCGCAAGAAAGTTGCGAACGCCTAGAGCGCAAAGACCCCAAGAGCCCAGGAGTACGCCATGTTCGGGTTCTTCGGCCTTGGCACGCAAGAGATCGTCATCTTGCTGATCATCGGGTTGGTACTCGTTGTCCTTCCAGTTTCGGTGATCTTGGTCGTCCTGGTCGTCGCCCGGAGGAAGCCCCCTCGCGACGAGATCGCCGAACTGCGGGCCGAGAACGATCGCCTTCGCAAGGGCCTCGACCGCCGTCAACGCTCCGAGTGACCCCCCATGCGCGTCGCCGCCTTGCTGCTCGTATTCGGCTCGCCGCTGTTCGCCGACCTTCGGCCGGCCGAGTCGGGTCGCGTTTCGTTCAAGCCCGTGGATGACCAGTCGGCCGTCGCGGAGCGCTATCGGCTCGAGCCGTTCACGTTCGACTATCAACTCAAGCCGAAGCGCGAGCTCGCGGTCAGCCGGGTCGAAATCTACGACCTGACCTTCCCGTCGCCGGTCAAATCGCCGCACGAATCGAACAACACCGTGTACGGCGAATACTTTGTGCCGAGCGGCAAGGGCCCGTTCCCCGGCGTGATCGTGCTCGACATCCTGGACGGAAGCCAGGTCGTGTCGCGGGCGATCGCGAACGTGTTGGCCCAAAATGGCGTGGCGGCCCTGTGCGTGCAGATGGCCTATTACGGCCCACGTCGGCCCCCTGGCGTCAACATTCGATTGCTGTCGCCGAATTTGAACCAGACGATGGAGGGCATCCGCCAAACGGTGCTCGACAACCGGTGCGCGGCCGCGTGGCTCGCGAGTCGGCCGGAGATCGACGCCAAGAAGCTCGGCATCCACGGCACGAGCCTCGGCAGTTTCCTGGCGGGCTTGACGGCCGCGGCCGAGCCTCGGCTTCACAAGGTCTCGCTCATGCTCGGCGGTGGCGGGCTCGTCGACGCCTATTGGGACCACCCGCGCGCTCAGCCATTGCTGAATGCCCTGGCGATCGCCGGCATCACCAAGGAGACGGCCAAGCTCGTGATCGCGCCGGCCGACCCGATCACCTACGCCAACCGATTGAAGGATCGCAATCTGTTGATGATTGCGGCCGAGCGCGACGACGTGGTGCCGCCGAGCGCGGCGAAGCAACTCTGGGCGGCGACCGGCCAACAGAAGATCGTCTGGTACAACGCCACGCACGTCGGCGCGGTGTTGCACTTGTTCGACGCGATGGGCCACATCACGAAACACTTTAAGGAGTGAGCGAGCGGGAGTATCGCAAGTTCCGTTCGTACTTGCGGAACTCCGTGTCCAACTGGTAGCCGCACGATTCGTACAAAGCTTGCGCGTTCGCATTGGCGTGCGCCGTGCTCAATTCAATCCGCGTCGCCCCGGTCGATTCGGCGAACGCCTGGGCGGCGTCCATCAACATTCGACCGACACCCAGTCGTCGTGCATCGGCCGCGACAAACAGGTCGTTGAGCACCCAGATGCGATTCATGCCGACCGACGTGAAGCTCGGATAGAGTTGCGTGAAGCCGACCCCGCGACCGCC
>JANLUE010001346.1:0-4028 GCA_031363325.1 Gemmataceae bacterium | reverse complement strand
GTTCTTCCGTCGGCCCAACCTGCGCGGCCCGATGCTCGCGCTCGCCTTGATCGGCGGGCTCGCGTTCCTCGCGTTCCGGCAGGACGTGTTGGATTTACTCGGTTCGTACGCGGGCGAGCCGGAAGCCAGCACGGAACAGGTGAAGATCAACGGCGTGCTCCGCGAATACTCCGGCACACGACACCGCGACTTGTTGCTCGAGGTCTACGACGACGCGATCGAGCAGGCAGGGCCGTTCGGCTACGGCTCGATGATGCTCGACATGCCGAAAGACCCGTTCATGGACCCGCGCTTCGCGTCGATCGACCATCAATATTTGTTGCAGTGGCTTCGCTACGGCTACCTCGGCACGGCCGCCGTGCTCCTGTTCGCGGCGGGCGGCGCGATCACGTTGGCCCGCGTCGCCTGGCGGCGCGACCGACCCGAGGCGGCTCTTGCCGCCGGACTGTGCGGAGCGTTCGTGGCCGTCACGCTCATGCTCCGCGGCGTGGCGTTCTCCGGCGACTTCCAGGCGATGTGGCTGTTCGCGGCGGGACTCGGGGCGTCGTGGTTGGGAAAGAAGGATGACGATCGCCCGATTGAGTTAGCCGCGAGGCGCT
This sequence comes from Gemmataceae bacterium, assembly GCA_031363325.1. GTDB lineage: Bacteria > Planctomycetota > Planctomycetia > Gemmatales > Gemmataceae > SIAJ01. The sequence goes on along the minus strand of JANLUE010001346.1, from coordinate 3,429 downwards.
AGCCGAGCGCGTCCGCTTCATCCGTGATCGGTCAACTCGAAAGTGCGGAGAATAGCTGCGGACGCGCTCGGCTAGCGCGTCGCGGCTAACGAATCTCGATCGTGCGCCTATCATGACCCAACCCACTCGTCCCCCACGGATCGGTTGCCATGCTCCGCCGGAAGTACATCTTCCCGAACGTCATCGAGCTGAACTACCAGGCCGGCCGACGTCTCGGGGTGAACGTTTACCTGCTCGACGGAGGCAACGGCGAATACGCGCTCATCGACATCGGCTTCGAGGACACGGTCGATGACATCGTCGAATTGATTCGCCAGATGGACTTCAGCCTCTCGAAGTGCCAGGCGATCGTCGCGACCCATGCGGACGCCGACCACATCCAGGGCTTGAAGCGCGCCAAGAGCCGACTGAAGGCCAAAATTCTGGCGCATCCGTTGAGCGTGCCGCCGCTCGAACGCGGCGACGTGATCGAAACCTACGCGCTCATCACGGCCCAGGGCATCGACCTGCCGATGCCGGCCGTCAAGATCGACGGACTCCTCAATGAAGGCGACGTGTTCGCGGTCGGCGAATTGAAGCTCGACGTGTGGCACACCCCCGGGCACACGCCCGGCCAACTCGCGTTCAAGATGGGCAACCTGCTCCTGAGCGGCGACAACATTTACAAGGACTCGTGCGTCGGCGTGATTGACGCCCATCACGGGTCGAAGTTGCAGGACTTCATCCAGTCGCTCAAGCGGATTCTCGCGGACGATTCGGAGTTCCTGCTCCCGAGTCACGGCCCCGTGTTCCGCCGCGATCCGAAGATCATTCAGCAAGCGATCGATCGCCTGACCGGCTTCCAGTACATGGCCGACTTCGGGACGTGTGCCGTCGATTGGCCGTTGCTGCACGAATGGGAGGCCGACGTGATCGCCGGCCGACTGCCCCGATTCTGATCTCACGCCCCTTGGAGCTTCGCATGTCCGAAGGCGGAATTCCCCGGCGGCCACTCGGCTCGACCGGCCACGAGGTCTCGATCATCGCTCTGGGTGGCTGGCACGTCGGCGATGTGGCCGACAAGACCGAGGCCATCCGGATCATGCACCTGGCCATCGACGAGGGGATCAATTTCTTCGACAACTGCTGGGACTATCACTGGGGCGGTTCCGAGGAAATCATGGGCAAGGCGCTGATCGCGGACGGGGGCAAGTGGCGGAAGCGTGTGTTCCTCATGTCGAAAGTTTGTTCGCGCGAGGCCAAGGAAGTTCGGTCGCAAGTCGAGGACAGCCTGCGCCGATTGCAAACGGAAACGATCGACCTGATGCAGATGCATGAAGTGAACTGGGACAACGACCCGGAATGGGTCATCGAGAAGGGCGGCCTCGCCGAGTTGTTGAAGCTTCAGAAGGAAGGCAAGGTTCGGTACGTCGGCTACACGGGTCACAAGTCGCCGGCGATTCATGCGAAGATGCTGCCGGTCCACAACTGGGATACCGTGCAGATGCCGATCAACGTGCTGGACTTCCACTACCGAAGCTTCATCCACGAGATGCTGCCCAAACTCGCGGAGAAAAAGATCGGCGCGATCGGGATGAAGAGCCTGGGCGGCGGCACGAAAGAAGCGGGCGGCCGATTCCTGGCGAACAAGGTATGCACCGTCGAGGAAGCGATTCGGTTCGCGCTGTCGCAACAGATCGCGTCGCTGGTTGTTGGCATCGATTCGATGGACGTGTTGAAGCAGGACCTGAAGATCGCTCGTGAATTCAAACCGATGTCGAGCGCGGAGGCGAATCAACTCGTCGCCCGCGTGAAGGCGACCGCCGGCGACGGCCGACACGAACGCTTCAAATCGACGATCGACTTCGATGGACCGTACCACCGGCAACAGCATGGATTCGACAGTTAGTTAGAGTGTGGAATGCGGAATGAAAACCTGAGAAACGCCCGTGGGAATCGAACCCACTTCTGCCGGGTTGCAGCCGGCCGCCTCGCCATCTGGCTCGAGCGTCAAAAGATGTCCTCGCCAGGAGTCGAACCTGGCCTTCGACCTTCGCAGAGTCGCGTGCTTCCAACACACCCCGAGGACGAAATATCCTGACCTGGATTCGAACCAGGATCCGAGCCTTCGGAGGGCCCGATGCTTCCGTTGCACCATCAGGACATTGAGAGCCGGCGGTGGGATTCGCACCCACATGAACCGCATTACGGGTGCGGCGCCTTTCTGTGTCGAGCCACACCGGCGCTAGCAGGAGCGCAAGGATTCGAACCCTGTGCGGCTGTTTTGGAGGCAGCTTGCTCTCCCAGGAGCACACCCCTGTCGACCGAATCAGGTGTCTGGCGGGAATCGAACCCGGCACCTCGAGGTTCACAGTCTCGCATGCAAGCCGTTACACCACAGACACCAACACTGAGCCCAAGGCGTACTGAGTACTCAGTTCTCACATGACGGAAATGCCCCGGCCAGGAGTCGAACCCGGACCTGCTCGTTCGAAGCGAGCCATGATCTCCGTTTCACCACCAGGGCAAGCACCAATCGCGGAAGGTGAGGGAGTCGAACCCCTAACACGTGCGGAATGTGGAACGCGGAGTGTGGAGTGAAAATCCAAACGCGCCATTCCACCGTTCTTCACTCCACATTCCGCATTCCGCACTCCGCATTCAAAGAACCACCAGGGCAATACCAACCGCGGAAGGTGAGGGAGTCGAACCCGCATTCCCCGCAGGGAAACCACGTTAGCACCGTGGCCCGGCCAACCGTATCCGGCTACCTTCCGTCTCCATGGACCGCCGCGGATTCGAACCGCGATTTCCAGCGTGCGAGGCCAGCGTCTTCCCGTTGGACCAGCAGCCCATTCAACCAACCTGGTGACGGAGGGAGTCGAACCCACACTGCACGGTTTCTGAAACCGCGGCCTCTGCCAATTGGGCTACATCACCTTCAACTGATGACACGGGTGGGAGTCGAACCCACACTTCTCCAAGGTTTGAGCTTGGTCGCTCTGCCAGTTGGCGTACCGTGTCTCACTTGGTCATTGGTCATTGGTCATTGGTCATTGGTCATTGGTCCTTTGTGCCGACCAATGATCAATGACTAATGACCAATGACCAACAAGCGCCCCCGACGAGAATTGAACTCGTCCTTCCACCGTGACAAGGTGGCGTGCGGATCCAATACACCACGAGGGCCCATATTTGAGTGCGGAGTGTGGAGTGCGGAATGTCGAGTGAAGACCGCGCGTGATTCGGCCTTCACTCACCATCCCGCCTTCCATTCGAGGGGTCCGTCGAATCGACGGGGTCGCCTCATTTCCGTTCCACACTCCGCATTCCGAACTCCGCACTCCCGAACAGCACCTGGCGGGAATCGAACCCACCTCTCCGGCTTGGCATGCCAGCGTGCTTGCCGATCTACTACAGGTGCAACTTCACCGCCAATGAGGCCCGAGG
>JANLUE010001308.1:0-5479 GCA_031363325.1 Gemmataceae bacterium | reverse complement strand
GCCGGTCTTGGGCGTGTTCTTGTCGAAGTCGGGCTGGTCGGCCTTGCGGACGCGGAGCATCAGGCCGTGCGACCACTTCGGTCCCTTGGCCGGTTCCTGGGCCTGGACGAGGCTGCGCAGATCGGTGACCAGGGCCCCGCCCAGGAACGCGACGGCCGCCAGGGCATAAGCAAGCTTCTTCGACATGGGATCCTCGCAAGATGGTGAACTTCAGCGCTTCACGGCAGTGAGACGATTCGCGGGGGACAGGATAACGACGCGGCGGGCGAAAGCAACTTGTCGGACGGTAACTTCAAGCCGAGTCCTTGACTCGCAACTCGACCACTTCTCCACCTTTCGCAGTCCCCGCGCCCTGCGTCGGCCGCCCGGTTCACGGCCAAATCTCCAGGAATTCCCGAGCGTTTCGGCATTTTTTTGCTTGACCGGGCAAGCGGTTCGGTTTATGAGGCCGCCGCTTTCCATCGCTTCCGTCCGTCGGTCGGTTCTCCGTGCGCGGGGGCCGCGCGCGGCGGGCGGCGGATGTGCGAATCAACAGGCCCGTCGGTCGGGGGAATTCGATGGGCGCTGAGTCATTAATCCGGACGGATGGGGAAAGGAGGCCAGGGGTGTTCCAGGCTAAGTTACGGGGTTGGAGGCGGCTGGCGGCCGGCCTGGTGCTGGTGCCGGGCCTCACGGGACTCGGGGCCGACGCCCTGGGGTTCCTCGGCCGGGCGGCCGCTCAGGACCGCCCAGCGTCCGGGGCCCGCGCCGACGAGGCGCGCGACCTGATGCGTCGCGCTCGCGAGGCGTACGACGAACAAAACTATGGCAAGGCGCGCGAACTCGCCGAGAAGGCCCGCGCGATCAAGGCTCCGGCCGCGTTCTACGACGACGCGCCGGACGACCTCCTCGCCGATCTGTCCACCAAGGCCGGCGGCAAGGCGACTCGTTCGTCCGAGCCGACCACGAGCGACCCACGGGCGCTCGTCGAGATGGCCAAACAAGCTCAAGCCAAGGGCGACTTCGATCGGGCTCAGGACCTGGCGACCCAGGCTCAGGCTCATTCGAAGACGGTCCGCTGGGGCCTGTTCGACGATACGCCGGAAACGGTCCTGAAGGACTTGCAGAAGTCCAAGGGCCGTCGCGATAAGGACACGTCCGATCGCCTCCTGACCGAGGCGCGGGCGCTGTACGCCAAGCCGGCCCCGACGCGGGCCGAGCGGGCGGCCAACCTGATCGCCGCCGAGGAGAAGGCCAAGCAGGCCGAGAAGCTGCACGGCGAATATTCGATGTGGGACTTCGGCGATCGGCCGGCCGACATCATCGGCGATTGTCGCAAAGCCCGCGACAAGGAACGCTTGACCAGCGTCAAGCCGGCGGGTGCTTCGCGCGGCATGGACACCGAACGGCCGACGCCGACTCGGACCGCCACGCGTCCGGCCCCGAAGACGGAGATCCGCGACGAACGACCGTCGCCGTACGGCGAATCGCCGAAGCCGGCCGGGGGCGATGCCCTGGTCCGCAAGAAGACGGCCGTCGCCCTCATGCAAGAAGGCATGGCCCTCAAGGTCGGCGGGAACTACATCGAAGCTCGCAAGAAGTTCACCGACGCGGTCAAGCTCAACGCCTGGTTCGGCAAGGACGAGGACACGCCGGAAACGCAACTCGCCCACCTGAACGTGGCCGCTCAGAAGAAGATCAACGCCATGACGGGTCAGGCCAAATCGTGCCTGGCCCGCAACGATGAGACGGCCGCCCGCGTGATGCTCGACGAAGCCGGTTCGCTCGCCGCGGGCATGGGCCTCGACGGCTCGGACGTGGCCGAATTGAAGCTCGCGCTCAAGCCGGTCAAGGAAACGGCCCCGGTCGTTCGGAACGGCAAGACGGACGATTTGCCGGCTCCGATCATCCGCACGGGTGGCCGCAACGAGACGTCGGAACTTCCGCCGGCCGTCAAGCCGCCGATGAGCGACGACCCGCCCTATAGCCCGGTTGCGCCGGTCATCAAGAACGGCAAGCCGGACGAGAAGTCCCCGGCCGTCAAGATTCCGCCGGCGGCCCCGGAAAAGGCCCCGGTGCTCCCTGGCCTGCCGGGCGAGTTGACGGACCTCGCCCCGCCGCCATCGGTCAAGAAGCCGGCCCCGGAAGTGAAGCTCCCGGCCGACCCGACCCTCGAACAGAAGGTCGCGGACGTCCTGAAGCCACCGATGTTGCCGATCCCCGAGATCGTCAAGCCGCCGATGCCCGAAAAGGTTCCGGTGGTCGTCAAGCCGCCGATGCCAGATCGGGGCCAGGAAATGTTGAAGCAGGCCCGGATCGAGTTCAAGAACAAGGACCTGGAAGCGTCCCGCAAGTTGGTGACGGAGATCCTGGCGGGCCCGTACTCGTGCAAGGACGAGGCGGCCGCCCTGCTCACGTCGATCGACACGATGGACAACGAGCGAAAGATCTCGACGGCCAAGAAGGCGTTCGAGAACGGCATGGAACTGTTCCACGCCCACAACTACGCTCAGGCTCTGGCCGTCTTCAATCAGATCGACGGCACGCTGCTCGCAGCCGCCGATCGGAAGCGGCTGGCCGAAATGGTCATGACCGCCTCGGCCAAGCAGAAGGCGACCAGGGACGCGACGGCCGGCACGAAGCCGATGGTCGTCGAGGAACTGCCGGGTTCGCCGGTGCCGACCCCGCGGGTCGGGGCCGACAACGTCGTGAAGCAAAAGGAAGCGCTGAGCCAGGTCGAGTTCCAGAAGCTCCGCTCGAAGGGGCTGAAGATCGAAAGCGAAGCGACCGCTCGCTTCGGCAAGGGCGAGACCGACGCGGCCCTGCAAGACCTGCAGAACTTCGTCGCCGAGGTGAAGGGCACGTCGCTCGACACCAGCAAGCAAAACTTGCTGTGCCGGCCGATCGAAGCCCGCATGGACCGCATCCGGGTCCTGAAGCACCAGACGGACTTCCTGACCAAGGAAAGCCGCGATCGCCGCAACTTCAAGACGGAGATGGCCCAGGACGTTTTGGAGAAGCAGAAGAAGCACGAAGAAGTGGCCGCCCTCATGAAGCAAGCCACGAAGTTGATGGACGAGGCCAAGTACAAGGAAGCCTACGCCAAGCTTCAGATGGCTCAATCGCTCGAACCGGACGATGCCTCGGTGAACGCGGCGACCAAGATGGCCAGCGTGAATCTGCGCCGCGCGGAAGTGAAGTCGGCCGATCAAAGCCAGGAGCAGTTCAACTACGAGCGGATGAACGAGTGGCATCAATATCCGCACGTGAACGACAAGGACCCGCTCCGTTGGGCCGAGGACGAGGAGACGCGCAAGCGGCTCATGAGTCGCAAGCCCGCCAGTTCGAACATCATGCGTTCGCGATCGGAAGCCGAGAAGGTCATCGAGCGGAAGATGTCCACGCCGCTCAGCGTGAACTTCAAGGGGATGCCGCTCGAAGACGTGGTCGATCAGCTCCGGACGATGACGAACATGAACTTCATGCTCGACACGCGGGCGATGAAGGAAGATTCGCTCGATCCGAAGCAACCGATCAGCGCGACGTTGAACAACGTCTCGCTCAAGTCGGCCCTGAACATCATCTGTCAGCAAGCGAAGCTGAAGCACGTGATTCAGGACGAATCGATCCAGATCACGACGGCGAAGCACGCTCGCGGCAAGCAGACGATGCGGACGCTGTCGGTCGGCGACCTGGTCGTGCCGGCCCCGAACTACGGGCAACAGCCCGGCCTGTCGTTCAACGACATGATGCGGAGCGCCTGGGAATCGGGCATGGGCCCGAACCGGATGGCCGGCCCGGCTGGCACCCCGCGAATGAATAGCTCGATGGGCAGCGGGACGGGCGTCGGGACGAGCAACGGCGATGCGAATGGGGCCTCGGGCCGCATCAAGAACCTGCCATCGGACGGTGGGATTCAAACGAACGGCTCCGGCTCGAACCAGACGCTCGAGAAGGAATTGATCCGCCTGATCACGACCACGATCAAGCCGGATAGCTGGCGCGAGTTGGGTGGCGAAGGCTCGATCGAGTACTTCCCGCTCGGCCTGGCCATGGTCATCAATCAGTCGCCGGAAGTGATCGAGGAAGTCGAACGGTTGCTCGAGTCGCTGCGAAAGGTGCAGGACCTCGAGGTGTCGATCGAAGTGAAGGTCGTGTCGCTCGGCGAGACGTTCTTCGAGCGGATCGGCGTGGACTTCTCGATGGGCATCCGAACGAACGCTCAGCCGTCGGGCGGCATCCCGGGCGGTCTCACGACCCAGCCGGGCTTGAACGGCGGGATCAACGGCCGGAACTTCTCGGGTAACGTGATCGGCCTCGCGGCCCCGCGTGTCCCGACGCCGGACCTGGACATCCCGATCCGGGCGACGAGCTTCGGCCGGGCGGTGCCTCCGTTCGGCGGGTTCAGCAACTCGTTCGCGGATGGCGGTATCTCGCTCGGCCTCGCGTTCCTCAGCGATATCCAGGTGCAAATGTTCCTGGACGCCGCCCAGGGCGACACGCGAACGAACGTGATGCAAGCTCCCAAGGTGACCGCGTTGAACGGCACGTCGGCGACGATTAACGTCGGCGACTACCAGTTCTTCCTGACGGGCATCACCGTCGTGAACGTCGCGGGCGAGCTCGTGTTCGTTCCGCAGAACGTGCCGTACCTGGTCGGCCAGGCGGCCCCGCTGCCGCAGAACGCGTCGATCCAGAACGGGCTGTTGAACTTCACCCCGACCGCCCCGCAGGTGCCCGGCCTCTATCTGGCCGTCCAACCTGTCGTGTCGGCCGACCGCCGGTTCGTCCGGCTGAACATTCAGCAATCGTTCACGAACCTGATCAGTGGGACGCAGCAGATACCCGTGACGACGATCGTCCAGGCACAATTCGCCAACGGCGGGTTGGGTCAGCCGGTCCCGTACACGCAGTTCCTGCAGCAGCCCCGGTTCTCGAATCTGGAAGCCCAGACGGTCGTGGTCGTCCCGGACGGTGGCACGGTGGTGATGGGCGGGCTCAAGTACATGACGGAAGGCCGAAACGAATTCGGCCCGCCCGTGCTGAGCAAGATCCCGTATCTGAACCGCCTGTTCAAGAACGTGGCGTATGGCCGTGAAGGCCGCTCGATCCTGATCATGGTGACCCCGCGGGTCATCATCAATCGGGAAGAGCAAGAACGCCAGACGGGCGTGGCCGAAGACGAAGCCATTGGCCTGTTGGGCATCGGCGGCAAGTAAGCCGGCCCAATTGAAGTAACGCGAGCGAGCCGACCCAGGTGGGTCGGCTCGCGGTGTTTCTGGGGTCGCCCGCCCGACCGGACTTCGCTTTCGACCTTCAGATTGAAAATGCCATTCTCCGAATCGAAACCCAATTGTGGTTGAAAGTGGGAGTAATCGGGCGGGCGAGGCGAGCCGGTGGGCGTGATCGAGCTTCAGGTTGATAATGCCATCACGGGAACGAAAAGGCGAGCCGGTCGGGCGTAAGCCCACCGGGTGAACTCCCCAATGAGCTTGCCTTC
>JANLUE010001189.1:0-3180 GCA_031363325.1 Gemmataceae bacterium | reverse complement strand
CGGAAATTCCATAGCCGACGAACACGAGTTCCCCTCCAACGGAACCCTTGCCGCTCATCCCGCAAACGCAGAAGGATTTGTTCACAATCGTCGCCACCGACTTGGTGGCCGGCCCGTTCAGGGTCAACTCGTGCGGCCCGGCTTCAAGGAACGTCTCGTTGATGGCGAACGGCTGGAACCACGCGCCATCGACGCCGGCCGGCTTCAGGCCGGCAGCCTTGAAGCCATCGGCCACGTAGGCCGCCGCCTTGTTGATGCCATTGGTCTTGAGGCCGCGCCCCTCGCATTCGTCGCCGGCGAGGTAGAACAAGTCCGCCTTCATCTTGGCCGACGCGTCGTCGGCGCGAAGGTTTGGCACAATGGCGAGAATCAGAAACGCGGTTGCAAGTTGGCGCATGGTGGGGTTCGGTTAGGTGGCGGGCCTCCGGTAATCTTAGGGATTTGTTGGCTTCAATCCGCTGGCCGGGCGAAGCGGTCGCCGCCACTTTCGTCTCGCGGTGTTTGGCGACCAGCCGCCGGAAACGGGGATCGCGTCGGCGACAATGACGGGTTTGGCGCGGGAACTTGGATCGGGGTCGAAGACAGGAGCCAATCCCCGGCGAACCATGCTACACTGCCCGCATGAGCAACACACCCGCCTCGGACCTGATCGTCTCGGTCTCCGGAATTCGCGGCTTGGTCGGAAAGTCCCTCACTCCCGATCAAGCCTGTCGATTCGCGTCCGCACTCGGGACCTACCTGAAGGGCGGTCGCGTCGTGCTCGCCCGCGATAGCCGGCCAAGTGGACGCATGTTGCGTTCGGCCGTCGTCGCCGGGCTGACCGCGACCGGGTGCGGCGTCGATGACTTGGGGATCGCTCCGACGCCAACGGTCGGCATCGCGGTTCGCCAACTCGGCGCGGCCGGCGGCATTCAGATCACGGCCAGCCACAACCCCGCCCCATGGAACGGCCTGAAGATGTTTGGCGCGGACGGGGCCGTTCTTTCAGCCGACCGCGGCAAGCAAGTTCAAGCCATCTTCGAATCGAACGGCTTCAAATACGCCGGGTGGGACGGCATCGGCGAGACGCGCGTTCCACCCGACTTCCTCGACGAACACGCTCGCCTCGCCTGCGATTCGGTGAGCGCCGTCTCGGTCAGCGGGGCCGGTTTTCGCGTGTTGCTCGATGCGAACGGAGGTGCCGGCGGGCCGCTCGGGACGAACTTGCTTCGCCAATTGGGTTGCGAGGTTGTCGAACTCGGTTGCGATGCGGACGGCACCTTCTTCCATGAGGCCGAACCGATCCCAGCCCACCTCGTCGATGTCGGCCCCCAGGTCACTCGGTCCGAGGCGGCCGTCGGCTTCGTACTCGACCCAGACGCCGATCGCTTGGCGCTAATCGATGAAACTGGGTGCTGTATCTCCGAGGAATTGACCCTCGCCCTCGCGGTGAAGTATCGCCTCGCCCAAAAGCGTGGGCCGGTCGTCGTGAACATGTCCACGTCGCGCGTCATCGAAGATCTAGCTCGTGAAGTCGGCTGCGATTTCACTCGCTCGGCCGTTGGGGAAGCGAACGTCGTGGCCCAGATGCGAGCGGTCGGGGCGGTGATCGGGGGCGAAGGAAATGGCGGAGTGATCGACCCCCGGGTCGGTTGGGTCCGCGACCCGTTTGTCGGCATGGCGATGATCTTGAACCTGATGGCCGATAGCGGCCAGACGCTCAGTGAACTCGTCGCGAGCTTGCCGCAATATGCCATGCTCAAGACAAAATTCACTGTCCCGAAAGAGAAGCTTTCGGCCGCCCTCGACGCGATCGAGAAACACTGGCCCGAAGCCAAGGTCAATCGCCAGGACGGCCTGCGGCTCGATTGGCCGGATCGTTGGGTCCACGTCCGCCCGAGCAACACGGAACCGGTCGTCCGAGTCATTGCCGAATCGCCGACAGAAGCCGAGACGAAGCGCCTATGCGATGAAGCGGCCGCGTGCCTGTAAGGGGACCCCGGCCGATAGCTTCGAGGCCGGGGTCGTCACCGGGGTCGCAAGGATTGGCTTCTGGTGTACAATATTTAGTTGAGGAACGGCAGTCGGTCCGTAAGTGACCTTCCCACAGGAACCCGCCCGCATGGCCGGTCAGAAGCGCGACTATTACGAGGTTCTCGGCGTCTCCAAGGGGGCGAGTACCGATGAGATCGAGCGCGCCTACCGCAAGCTCGCCCGGCAACACCATCCCGATCGGAACATCGGCGATCCCGAGGCCGAAGTTAAATTCAAGGAAGCCACCGAAGCGCACGAAGTTCTCGCCAACGAATCGATGCGCGATCGCTACGATCGCTTTGGCCACGCGGGGGTTCAGAATCAAGCGGACCCCGGCTTCGGCGGTCAGGGCGGCTTCACGGACATCATGAACGACCTGTTTGGTGCGTTCATGGGCGGCGGGCAAAAGGGCGGACGACGTGGCCCGCAGCGCGGCTCCGACATCCGCATGGCGCTCGACATCGAATTGATCGAGGCCGCACGCGGGATCAAGAAGTCGGTCAAGGTTCGGCGCTTCGAGGTCTGCCTCGAATGCACCGGTTCGGGCAGCAAGTCCGGCAAGCGAGCGCCATGTCAACGGTGTAAAGGTCGCGGCGAGTTCATTCAGCGCCAAGGCTTCTTCGAGCTTCGTCAGGCGTGCCCGAATTGCAACGGGTCCGGCACGGTGATTGCCGAACCATGCCCCGGCTGCAAGGGCCAGGGTCGCATTCAAGTCGAGCGCACGGTTTCGGTCTCCGTGCCGGCCGGTGCCGACACGGGCTTGCGATTGTTCGTCGGCGGCGAAGGCGACGCGGGTGAACCCGGAGCTCCCCGAGGCGATCTCGAACTGGTCGTTCGCGTGGCCGAGCATGGGCTCTTTCATCGCGATGGGGCCGACCTCGTGATCGACGCCTGGCCAGTCACCTTCAGTCAGGCCGCCCTGGGGACGACCCTGGAGATTCCAACGCTGACGGGTCGAACCAAAGTGGCCATCCCGCCCGGCACTCAGACCGGGACCGAGTTCCGGGCCCGCGGCGAAGGCGTGCCCGAGTTGAAGATCAACCGCCAGGGGTCGGCCGTCGAAAACACCCGGCGGGGCGATTTGCGAGTCACCGTCGTTCTCGAAACGCCCGGCCATTTGACGAAGCGCCAGGAAGAGTTGCTTCGCGAGCTGGCCGACATCGAACA
>JANLUE010001288.1:0-2866 GCA_031363325.1 Gemmataceae bacterium | reverse complement strand
CTCACCGATCCCGACCAGGCTGAGGATTTTGTGAAAAAGACGGGCGTCGATGCCCTCGCCGTCGCCATTGGCACCAGCCACGGGGCATACAAATTCACGCGCAAGCCCGATGGCGAAGTGCTGGCGATGGATACGATCATCGAGATTCACAAACGGCTGCCGAACTGCCACATGGTCATGCACGGCTCTTCGAGCGTGCCGCAGGACCTCCAGGACCTGATCAACAAGTACGGCGGCACAATGAAGCAGACTTGGGGCGTGCCGGTCGAGGAGATTCAACTCGGCATCAAGCATGGCGTCCGCAAGATCAACGTCGATACGGACAACCGGATGGCGATGACTGCGGCCGTTCGCAAGGTGCTGGCCGAAAGCCCGGACAAGTTCGACCCGCGCGACTGGATGAAACCAGCCCGCGACGGCATGAAGGTCATCTGCAAGGCCCGCATGGTGGCGTTCGGCCAGGCCGGCCAGGCGAGCAAGATCAAGCCGGTGACGTGCAAGGAATTCGCCAAGGTTTACGCGTGATGCGACGGGAGGCCGTGCGCAAGGGCGGCCTCCAAAGTCCTTGATTTTGGTATGGTAACGGTATCGCGCCTCCTCTCGGATGATTCATGGCCCGAACCGCAACGCTCCGCCGCGAGACGGCCGAGACCAAGATCGAACTGACGCTCGGCCTCGACGGCACCGGCCGACACGAACTCGCCACGGGCGTCGGGTTCTTCGACCACATGCTCACGCACGTGGCCAAGCATGGCCTGTTCGATTTGACTGTGAAATGTCAGGGGGATCTGCACGTCGATTCGCATCACACGGTCGAGGACGTGGGCATTTGTTTCGGCAAGTGCCTGGCCCAGGCGCTCGGCGATAAGAGTGGCATTCGCCGTTACGGCAGCGCGACGATTCCGATGGACGAGACTTTGGCGACGGCCGCCGTCGATCTCAGCGGTCGGCCGTTCCTGGTCTGGAAGGCGGATGTGCCGAACGAATTGCTCGGCACGTTCGCATCGGGATTAGCCGAGGAATTCTGGCGGGCGGTGTCGTCGGCCGGCGGGTTGAACTTGCACGTCGTGCTCCATCACGGCCGAAATACGCACCACATCGTCGAAGCGATCTTCAAGGCCGTCGCCCGCGCACTTCGCTCGGCGACGGAGCCCGACCCACGCGGCAGCGGCATCCCGTCGACCAAGGGCGTGCTGTGATCCGTTGCCGAGACATACCATAGTCTCGCCGGGCGCGGTCGGTGCCGTGTCGGCCGCACCCGAGACCAAGTATGTTCGATTTGATCGTGATTGGCGGCGGACCGGGCGGGTACGTGGCGGCGCTGCGGGCGGCCCAACTGGGCCTCAAGGTCGCGTGCATCGACCGGCGCCCAGTGTTCGGCGGCACTTGCCTGAACGTCGGCTGCATCCCGAGCAAGGCCCTCCTCGATTCGAGCGAACTGTTCCACGTCGCGCAGAACAAACTCGCCACCCACGGGATCGGCGTCGGCAAGGTCACCCTCGACGTGGCCGCGATGTTGCGCCGAAAAGATGTCGTCGTCAAGTCGCTGACCGATGGCATCGGCTGGCTCTTCAAGAAGAACAAGGTCACGCCGATCACCGGGTCCGGCCGATTGCTCGCGGCCGGCAAAGTGGAAGTCACGAAGTCGGATGGCTCGAAGGAAACGCTCGAAGGCAAAAACGTGCTGCTCGCGACAGGCAGCGAGATCATCGAGCTGCCGTCCCTCAAGTTCGACCATCAATTCGTGGTGAACTCGACGGACGCGTTAAACTTTCCCGAGGTGCCGCGGCACTTGATTATTGTCGGGGGCGGCTACATCGGCCTTGAACTCGGCTCCGTCTGGCGACGGCTCGGCTCGAAGGTCACCGTGCTCGAGTTTCTGCCGCGAATCTTGCCGCTCACCGATGGCGAAATTGCTGGCCTCGTCAAGAAGTCGCTCGAGAAGCAAGGGATCGAGTTCTTCCTGGAGACGAAGGTCACTTCGGCGAAACCGAATGGCCGACAGGTCGAAGTGCGGGCGCTGAACAAGAACGGCAAGGAACAGGCGTTCCACGGCGACAAAGTTCTGGTCGCCGTCGGCCGAAAGCCCAATGTCGAAGGGCTTGGCCTTACGGAGACCGGAGTTGTTCAAAACGCGAAGTCCGGCCAGGTCGAGATCGACGATCGCTACCAGACGAACGTGCCCGGCGTCTATGCGATCGGCGATCTCGTGCGCGGGCCGTTGCTCGCGCACAAGGCCCAGGAGGAAGGCGTCGCGGTCGCGGAGATTCTGGCGGGCAAGCCCGGCCACGTGAACTACGCCGCGATCCCGAGCGTGATCTACATCTGGCCCGAAGTCGCCAGCATCGGCCCGACGGAGGAAGAATTAAGGGAAGCGGGCCGCGAGTATCGGATCGGCAAGTTTCCCTTCGCGGCGAGCGGCCGGGCCAAGGCGATGGACGAAACGGATGGCGTGGTCAAGGTGCTCTCGGACGCCCAGACCGATCGCCTGTTGGCGGTCCACATCTTCGGCCCCCGCGCCTCGGACATGATTGCCGAAGCCGTCGCGATCGTGGAGTTCCAGGGCAGCGCCGAAGACGTGGCCCGCATCTGCCACGCTCACCCGACACTCTCGGAGTCCCTGGGCGAAGCCGCCCGAGCCGCCTGGAGCGGCTCGGCTCTGCATGCGTGAGGGCGAGCTTCCAAACCCAGTTATGGTTGAAAGTCGGAGTAATCGGGCGGGCGAGGCGAGCCGGTGGGCGTTAGCCCATCGGGTGAAGCGCCACGCGCCCGCCCAATCGAAATTGACTCGGAACTTCCGAGTCTTGAGCGAAAGAGGCTGGTGAAGCGATTGCGGGGCCACCCGGTGGGCTTACGCCACACCGGC
>JANLUE010001278.1:0-2895 GCA_031363325.1 Gemmataceae bacterium | reverse complement strand
GAAAATCATCCCCAGGCCGACCATGCCGGCCCGGAGGCGCTTGGGGGAGTGCATGGGGAGATGATAGGGCGAGGAGGCCCGGCCTACTTACGACCCGTCGCGTCCTTCGCTTCATCGATCTCGTCGATACGCCATTCGTCCTGCCTGAGTAGTTTCATCCGGACGTACGGCGGTGCATTCTTGAAGCCGACGACCGAAGCCACGACTGTCATCCCGACACTGGGAGTAAACTCCTGGATTGTGAACTTGATCACCGGAGTGACGCCGGCGAAGCGATCCCGCTTCCACCCGTTCAATCGCTCGGTCAGCGCGTTGCGAGTCGGCTGATCGGCCTTGGGCCACGCCACGAGTTCGTGGACCGGTGCCTTGCCGTCGAGCGTTTCGAGCAGAAAATCCTTGGCTCGCTCCACCGCATCGGCTTCTTCGGAATCGTCACGGGAGAATTCGGTGACCAACCATTTACCATCGACGTATTTCAGCGCGACGTTGAATCGCCGTGGCCATGGCTTGTAGCCGGAAACGATCGCTTGGCCTCGAAGCGACATCGCCGGCCCAAATCCAGACACTTCGACGTTGCTCGACAGCGGTCGGGCGGGATCGCGATCCTTGATCAGTTCGTTTCGTACGGACTCCCAGTCGGGCACTCTCAGGCCCTTGAATTTTCCCTCGGTCGCGTGAAGTCGTAAGTGACTCACGCTGGCATGGGCCTCGAACAGGTCAACCACAAAAGCGCCAATCGATTGTTTCGCCGACTCCTGGTCGACATTGGACTTCGACTCGGCGGGCGGCTTGCCTGGTGCTTTCGGCTGCACGAACACCGTCTGACCGCCTTCGAACTTGAAGGTATCGAACAATCGGACGACATCGGTCCCCGTCAGGCGGACCGATTCCCCCATGCATGCCACCATCAGGACGTGGTCGTTCCGAATGAAAATTCGGCCGGCCAAATAACCCTTGCGCTTCGTCAACTCGACTTCGAACTCAAGGCCCTCGACTTCCTGGTGAACGATCTTCCGGCTCGACATTACGTTGCCGGAATGGACGGTCGCCTGAGCCCGCAAGGCCGTTTCGAGGTCGATTTTTCCCGGCGCGCCAAACAGACTGGTGTCCGAAATCGTGTAAGCTCGGTCCCCGACCTCGACGCCAAACGTCTCGGTGCCGCCTGTCTTCCGAGTCAAGATTTGGCCTTTCGGCATCTGGACGCGACACTGGTTGTCGATCTTGACGTGTTGCCACTGTTCGCTGGCCAAATCGGGAACCAACTCGGCGTCCTTCTTGCCGCAGCCGGCCATCAGGCACGCGCCCAAGGCCGTCAATGCAATGACGGCACGTCGGAGAGGGCAGGAGTCATTCATGCTTCGATCCTCAGGGTGATTCACCGTCCAAACAACCCGTTCACTTCTTCGAGTGTCACCGTCAGGTTCGATTCCGGCTTGTCGTCGGCCAGGATTTTCTGGGCCAACAGTTTGTTCACCGGTGCCAGGATGCTGAAGTGGTTTGCACGGGCCACGGGGTAGAAGCGAATTTGTGGGTTCGACGAACCGCGTGCCATCGTCCGAAGGCTGTCGACGTTGCCTTCCTTCTCGCCCTCGAAAACGAACGTCTTGCTTCGGACCGAATGGAGCCAAAGGCCGGGTGAGCGGAGTTCGACGGCGCGTTCGTCGTTAAAGTCGAAGGAGAGATATTCCGGCCCGTAGCCGGCGATGTCGTCCACGGGGCCGAACGAAAAGACGGCCCGGAAACGGTCGGAACACTCGGCCACGAGTAGGGCGAGGCTCCCGCCGGTGCTGTGCCCGCCGAGGTAGATTCGGGCCGGATCGACGTGCGGTTGATTGGCCAGGAAGTCGGCCGCGGCCAGCACGTCGTCGACCTCGCCGAGGAATCCTTCCCGAACGCCTGGGTTGTCGTTCCCGCCTCGGAGGGATGGGAACATCATGACGATCCCGGCCTTGCGGTAGGCAGCGGCCGACTGATCGTTGTTTGCCGGTTCGTCCGCCCAACACTCGCCGATCGAGTTGCAGTCCCCGCCGGTGATCCAGATGAGCGCGGGCCGTTTCTTGCCGTCGGCCGATCGCGGTGTCAGGTACGCCGCCAGCTTGCCAACCGGCGAGTCGTACCGAACCAACTCGAAGACCTCGGCCGGCGGTTTCGGTGCCGCCTCCTTGGGTCGATTGGCCGGCCGCGCCTGGGACGAGACGCCCTTGCGAGCGTCGGCCAGGGACTGCTTTTGGATGGCCCCGCCCGGCTGGGCGACCGAGGTTCGAGGCGCCTGGCGGTCGCAACCAAGTCCAACACCGAGACCAACCAGTGCCGTCAGAGTCCAACCGATCGAACGCATGGGTGCGACCCTCCAGGTCCATGAATGAGGAAGATGCTACCGGAGCGGAGTGGTTGACTGCAACCAAAAACTTTGCCGAGGCGTGCGGATTTCACATCCCGTCTGGTGAATTGACTCGGCTTGGACCGTTCCAAAGGCGAGCAGACATTTTCACATAACTATTATTATCGGACGTTATTGCATTTGGTCGGGGAGGTCCGAGTTCGACCGACCCAGAAGTGTTGAGTCCGATAATGTATATTATGTGAAATTTGGTGATCTCCATAAGTGACTATTTCATAAGGTTTTACGTCGATTGGACAAATTGCCGCGAGGGCACTGAGGCCGAAGACCCCGGCCTTGAAGCCATCGGCCGGGGCGAGCTGCGAGTCGCCGAAGCGGCTATGGAAGCGATGTGGTGCGGCTCGGTAGAGAAGTCAGCATGCCGGTTGGGCAAGCTGTAGCGATGCCGGGCCGAACGGGGCACACCGCCCCATTCGGTCGATGAGACTGGATTGTCGCCGCGACCCCGGCTCGAACCGCGAAGCGGTTCGCGGTTCCGCGGGGGGGCGGGGGGC
>JANLUE010001257.1:0-5258 GCA_031363325.1 Gemmataceae bacterium | reverse complement strand
ACCCCCGGCTAATCGCTGGCATCCCTTCGGGATGTCAGTGAGTTCGGAGCGGAACTCCAGGTTTCAAGCTGACTCGGGTTTAGTTCAACTTTGGCTTGCGGAGCACAGCATGGAAGGCGATCTGGACGACCCGTCTCTCGCTTCGCACGTCGGAGTCGATCTCAAACCGCCCCGGTCACAACTCGGCGTGATGTTGGCTCTAGCCTGGCCGCTGGTCGTGAGCAACAGTTTCACGACAATCCAGGTCACGATCGATCGACTGTTCTTGAGTCAATTCGACGCCGACATGGCGACCGCGTCCGTGGCGGCCGCCATGATTTTTTGGCTGCCCTACGTTCTCCTCTGGACGACGGCCGGCTACGTGGCCACGTTTGCGGCGCAATACAGTGGGGCCGGTCGACCGTTGCGGGTCGG
Organism: Gemmataceae bacterium; assembly: GCA_031363325.1. GTDB lineage: Bacteria > Planctomycetota > Planctomycetia > Gemmatales > Gemmataceae > SIAJ01. The sequence goes on along the minus strand of JANLUE010001257.1, from coordinate 4,844 downwards.
GCCGGCCGTCTGGCAAGGCCTGTATTTCAGCGTGTTCGCCGGAATCGCGTTCCTCGGGTTGATCTTCGTCTCAGGCCCGTTCTTCGCGCTGATCGATCATTCGCCGAACATCCAGCAACTCGAAGTCACCTATTTCAACTGTCTTTGTTGGTTCGCCTTGCCGGGGTTGATCACGTCGGCTGTCTCCGCGTTCTTCTCGGGTCGTGGCGAGAGCATCGTTGTGATCTGGATCAACGCCGTCGGGACGGTCGTGAACGCGGGGCTCGACTATTGTCTGATCTTCGGCAACTTCGGGTTCCCGGAGATGGGGATCGCCGGCGCGGGCTGGGCGACCGTGGCCGGGGCCTGGGTGTCGGCGATTTTCGCGCTCGCGTTGATGCTCCGACGCAAGTACCGCGAGTCGCACGCCACGGGGTCCGCTCGATTCGACCCCGCTCTGTTCTGGCGACTCTGCCGCTACGGCATCCCCAGTGGGGCGCACTGGGCGCTCGATATCTCGGCCTTCAACGCGTTCATCGTACTCACGGGCTACTTCGGCGATAGCGCCCTCGGGGCGACCGGCCTCGCGATCACGATCAACTCCGTCGCGTTCATCCCGATGCTCGGCATCGGCCAGGCCGTGACGATCCTGGTTGGCCAGTACCTGGGCGACAACAAGCCGGACAAGGCCGAACACGCGACGTGGCTGGGGCTGTACGTTTCGGGCATCTATATGTTCATAATCGCATTCCTTTATGCGGTCTTCCCGAGCGCGTTCATCGCCCCCTTCCAGGGCGACAACGACCCCGCCAAATGGGAGCCGATCGCCGAATACGTCCGAGTCTTGTTGCTCTTCGTGGCGGCCTACTCGATCTTCGACGCCGCTAACCTCGTGTTCTCGTTCGCCCTCCGCGGGGCGGGCGACACAGTGTTCGTCTCGCTCGTTTCGCTGTTTCTGGCGTGGCCCGTGATGGTCGTGCCGACGTGGTTCGCCTGGAAATTCGACTGGGGTCTGTACTGGGCCTGGGCGTTCGCGAGCCTGTACATCGCGCTCCAGGCGGTGTGCTTTTTGTTACGATTCCGCGGCGGCAAGTGGCGGTCGATGCGCGTGATCGAAGCGGCGGTGATCGTGTGAGTTGATTGCCGAGGGACCGACACGCGGGGCCGTGCGAGTTCATCCCCGCACGGCCCCGGTGTTCAATTCGCTTTGAATTTACAATTCGACTCGCGTCACCTGGGCTCGCTCGCGAAGTTGCTTCATGCCGCGGACGTTGATCTGCCGCACGCGCTCCTTCGTGATGCCGAAGTGCTGGCCGATCTGTTCGAGCGTCATCTCGGCGTTGCCGTCGAGGCCGTTCCGCATCCGGATGACTTCGCGGGTGCGGGGGTCGAGACTTTCGAGCAACCCGCCGATCCGCGTTCGCGCCAGATCGGCTTGGGCCACAATTTCCTGTTCATCCGTCCGGATGTCGGCCCGGCTCTCGAACATGTCCTCGTGCCCGGTGACGTACCGTTCGCGATGGTGTTTCTCGTCCGGGATCGAGCGGGCGAAGTTCTTCATGATCGCCCAGGTGGCGTACGTGCTGAACTTGTTGCCCCGACCGTAATCGAACTTCTCGACGGCCCGCATCAGCGAGATCGTCCCGTCCGACATCAACTCGGGCAGGTTGTCGAACGTGACGGCGTGCTTCTTCGCGATGCTCGCCACGAGCCGCGTGTTGCAGCTAATGAGCTGATCGCGAACCTTGCGGACGCGGGCCTGCAAATCTTCGACTTGCCGCAGGTCGGCCACGCGCACGGAGGACGGCTCGGTCGCCTGTCGCACCCGGTTCAACTTGTACTTGAGATAGTTCATCTGCCGGAACATGTGCTGCTCTTGATCCTTGGTCAGCAGCGGCCACCGGTAGAGGTGGGCCATCTCGGCGGGCACGTCGCGGGGGGCCACCATGGTTCGGGCGGCGTCCTGGAACTTCTCTTCGGCGGGCATGGGGCCGAGGAACTCGGCGTCGTTGGCCGGGTTCTCGAACGATTCGTTGTGGATGTATTCGATCGGCTGGTCGAGCAGGCGGCGGACCTGGACCTCGTTGATCGCCTGGTAAACGGCGGAGCGGGACCGTTCGTAGGTTTTGGTGAGGGTTTCCACGGGGACACCCCTTTCGTATTGGTCGAAGATCAGCAACTTCGTCGCACCATCGAGCGGGCCCTTCCGGTCGGGGAAGATGGCCGCGTCCGGGTGGGCGCGGTCGAAGTTTTTGATCGTGTAACGGATGGCCTCGACCGACCGATCCAGTCGTCGGGCCACCCGACGGCTGACTTCGGTAATGTCCCCACCGGCCCGGGCGAGGCGTCGGGCACGGTAGAGTATCGCGTCGCGTTCGGCGTCGGCGAGGCGGCTGAAATTGCTGCCCCGATCGACGAGATCGCGGTTGTCGGAACGGAACTGGTCGAGCAGCGACTTCGGGAAACCGAGTTGCCGCCGGCCCTTCACGATGATTCGCTGGCTCACGAGGCCGCGGGACCGCCATCGGGTGAGAGTCTTGGTGGAGACGTTCCACTGTCGACTCACTTCTTCGAGCGTCAGGATCGGCTCGACCGCCTGCTCGATGGGCAGGGGCGGAATCGAGCGTTCGACACGTTTGATGAACTCGGCGAGATCGAGTTTCAGATCGGCGCCGGAAATTCGCAAATCCGGGTGGCCGTCCGAACGGAAGTCGGTGATCCGGTAACAGACGAACTGGTACGGGTACACCTTGGCCGCATCGACTTCGCCGAGCAACCGGGCGGCGCGCTCCAACTGTTCGCGTCGGCGAGCGGCCGGCGCGAAGCGGACCTGTTGGTCCGTGAGTTCTCGAAGCGCATCAACCCGGAAGTCCATTTGCCGTCATCTCCTGGTGCGAACCGTCCCGGCTATCGCCTGATTCAACTGAGGGGTCGAACCAAGTCCGAGGTTCCGGAATCGCGTCCAGAATCTCGTTCTTATCCGACCTTACCACATGTCCAATGGCGAATTGGCCTTGACAGCGTTGATAGGAAGTAACGCAACGGGTGTGCCAAGTCTCGCATCCGGCGAGAATGTTGAATTCGGAAGCGGTTGGAATCTCCGTAACCCCACATTTCGCCTCATTTTGCGACACTTGGTTTCTTCTGAACCTCAGTCTCGGATTTTCGGCCCCCGGTGGATCATGAACAAATGGCCATGCCAAATGTACAATTCCGCCCGAAGCATTGACCGGGAATTGTACTTCCGTCCATTGGCCGTAACTGCCTTACGAAGTAGGCCTTCCGGCTAGATTCACGATCCCGGCCGTGGAAATCGTCCAAGTGTCCAACGGCTCTACGCCGTGCTTGGATTTGCGGGGTAGAATTAACTCGCTTGCGCGCCGGAGTTCCACCCCTATGCGTCGAAGAATCATCGGTCCTCTCAACAAGCTCAGTACTGAGTACTCGGTACCGAGTACTCAGTACTCGGTTGGAGTACTGGTTTTGCTCGCCGGTGCGTCTCTCAGTTCGGCCGACGAGCCGATTGCGATTAGAGAGAGGGCGACCGCCGGGTCCGAGTTCCGGGTCCTCACCGAGTCGTCCGTCGAGGGAGAACTGACGGCCGACAAGCCGCTCAAGATCAAGGGGCGGAGTTCGATCGACTACGTCGAGAAGCTCCTGGCCGTCGATCCGAAAGAGGCGGACTTCCGAGCTATCCGGGTGTATGACAAGATCGAGTTCCAGAAGACGACCGGCGACCGGACGGACGAGATGGCCCTTCGGCCGGCCGTGAAACGGGTCGTCGTGCTGAAACATGGGGCAAAGAAAGCCCCGTTCTCGCCCGATGGGCCACTGTTGTGGACCGAAATCGACCTGCTGAAGCGCGAAACCATCGTCCCGGCGCTCGCGGGAATTCTGCCGGAGAAGGCGGTTCAACCCGGCGACAAATGGAAGGCGTCGGCCGCCGCGATCGCCGAGTTGACCGACATCGAAAAGGTCGAAGAAGGCGAACTGGAATGTCAGTTCGATAAGGTGCTGGTGGCCGGCCCTAGGCGTTTGGCACAGCTAACGTTTACCGGGGCGTTTCGGGGTGTGAACGAAGACGGCCCGACGCGACAACGCCTCGTAGGCCGGGTTTTCGTCGATCTGACGGCCGAGTGCATCTGCTACCTGAAAGTCGAAGGCGAGCAAACGCTGCTCGACGACAAGGCCAACCCGGCGGGCACCGTGCGGATCAAGTTTGAATTGACCCGCCAGCCGGTGACGAATCAGCCGGGCCTGACCGAAACGGCCCTCAAGGGCCTGACTCTGACGCCCACGGAAGAGAATTCCGCCCTCCTTTGCGATAACGAGGAAACGGGACTACGCTTTGTACATTCCCGGAATTGGCGCGTCGTTCGCACGAAGGGGCGACAGATCGCCCTGGAAGCGTCCGGTGGCACGGGCCTACTGATAACCGTCGAACCGCCGGGGGGCGGACCCTTTGCGGCCGATGTGTTGAAAGAAGCGTTGAAAGGGACCGAGGATCGGAAGGTCAAAGTCACCGGTCAGGCCGGCCCGGCAAAACTCCTGGGTGGCCTCGATCGATTCACGCTCGACACCGAAGATGGTTCCGAGAAGTTGACGCTCGACTATTTGTTGGTGCGACAAGAGAATGGGGGCGTGACGTTGCACGGCCACATCCCGGCCGCCCAGCGCGACATCCGCATGAAGGAACTGGAAAAGATCGCCCGCTCGATTGTGGTGGTGAGGCGATTGGACGGAAAGTAGCTTAACCCCGAAACCGATTGGGAATTGCTGTTTGCCGCGACCCCGGCCTCGCTCGAACCGCTACGCGGTTCTGCGCTCGACCGGGGCTTTACTGGCGGTCGCCCGAAGCGGGCTCC
>JANLUE010001244.1:0-11813 GCA_031363325.1 Gemmataceae bacterium | reverse complement strand
CGCACCGAGATCGAGTTCTTCGCGGGCGGCCACGAGATTCGCGGCGTGGGCACCTTCGCGTTCCTGAAGAAGCACCTCGGGTATCCGAAATGAATCTAGCGGGCCGGCCAGCCGTTGTACTCGGCCCAGCCGATCCAGCCGCCTTCGTTCTTCTTGTCCAAGACGCGAGTGTCGTCAGCCCGGCGCTCGCGCACCTTGCTGGTGTACGTGTGGCCGGCGAAGTTGATCTCGCGGAGACCAAGCAAGCGTAGCGACCCATCGCGGACATCGAAGATCGGCCGCGTGTCCTTCTCCTCCAGGCCCGGCCCATAGATAAATGTGCCGAACACCTCGGTCCGCCCGCCGTTCGCGGTCCGGATGCGCACGCCTTTCCCCTCGCACTTCAAGCCGAGAATCCACAGGTCCGCCCCTTCGTTCGTCACGAGGCCCGTGTCGCTTTCCCCCTCGGGATTCAGTTGCCGACACCACATTTTCTGGCCCGGCATTCGGAGTTCGACGAGGCTGGGGCAATCGGACGCGAAGATGTCGCCCGTCCCATTGCCAACGATCTTCACTCCGCAACTCTCGACCACCATCGTCCGGTCCTTCGATCGATTCTCAATCGGCAATGGCGTGCCGCCAAACGCATCGATGTTCTGAAACTTGACGACCGCCGCCGATTCGTCCGTCACGACGAATCGCCCATTTTTGCCCGGAATGATGCGTGCCCAACCGAGTCCAAGCACGTGCCGGACGCTGCCGTGGAATTTGACTTCGCCATCGACCGTGTACCAGTTCGGGTCGTTGCCGCCGCAGCCGCGAAAGTACACGACTGTCTTTCCTTCTTTGGCGGCCGCGTCGATCGCCTTTTGGATCGCGGCCGTATCGTCCCGACTGTCGCCTGCGACGGCCCCGGACTCGTTCGCACAGGCCCACTTCGTCGGGTCCGTTTCCCATGACACGATTGGCTCCGACTTGATCGGCAAGCGCGGAGCCGAGGCCGGAACCGGGAAGAGCGACTTGGTCGGGTGCGAAACGTATTCGCCAACTTCGGCCGCAGCGACCGGGCCGCGCGGCCCCGTTCCTTCGATCAGTTTCTTGAAGCCCTTCGACTTCACGTCGCGGGCGTACAGAATGCCATCGTTCCGGATCGCCGGCCCCGAGCCATCGCCGCCGGTGAACGTTCCGCCAACCAACGAGACGACGCCCGACCAGTGGCCCCAGTCGTTCGGCATCTGCACGTGAACCGCCAGGGGCGTGTTCTCGACCTTCAGGTCTTCGACCGCGACCACGTTGGCCGACACGACGAGCCCAACCTTGCGGCAATTCTTGATCGTGATCCGCGACAGCGTTTGGCCCCAGATCCATTGCGACAGGATGCCCGTTTCGAAGCCTTCGACGGCCGCGTCCTGAATCAAGTTCGGCCCGCTCTGGTCGAGAAAACCCGCGTTGATTCCGATCTTGCCGTTGCCGATCACGCGGACATCTTTCAACGTACCCGAGTTGGTCGCGTAGTAGCGGATGCCATCGGCCTCCGGGTTGTTGCCGGCATCAATGGTCAGATGGCGCAGGTTGCGCATGAACCAGTCGGCCGATGTCTTGCCCCCTTCGTTCGGGTGCGTTCGCAGGATGGCGGTCACGCCCTTTGAGCCATCGGCCAACTTGATGATCGTCTCATCGCGACTCTCGCCGTACAGCCACGGGCCCAGCGAGTTTCTGACCACGAGCGACTTGGTGACCCGGTAAGTCCCCTTCGGCAGGAAGAGTGCCTTGGTCGATTTCTGCATGTACCCGCAACTGAGGTCGATGCCTTTCTGAAGGGCCTCCGTATCGTCGGCGCTGCCATCGCCTTTCGCGCCGAGGTCTTTCTTGACGTCGATGACGGAAACATCTTTTGGAAACGCGATGCGATTCGGTTCGGCGAGAACGGTGCTCGAAACGAGCAGCAAGATTGGCAGCGAGCGCGTCATGAGCGTTCGACCTCGTTGATGTGGCGACGGCCCGGCCGAGAGAATGCCGGTGCGAGCGCCAGGGCGCGCGCGACTTTTCGTTCAACTCACGAGCGTGAACTCTTCCTTGCCGGGCAAACCGAGGATCGAAAGGAGTGGCGAGGTCGGGTCGTCGACATGCTCGACAACGATCGTGGGTGGCAGGCCGTCCGCATCCTGCTGCAAGAGGGGATGTCCGTTATGGTCGCGAATGAGGGACGCGCGGATCGGGTGGCCGCGCGAGAAGTGGCCCTCGACCTGGGCCACCTCGGCCACGTCGATTCCGCCGACGCGCCGATAGCGATAGCGCCGCCCGTTTTCGTCTTCGACGTCGAACCAGTCGAGCTTGTTCGGTTGGGCGGTTCGGATGGCTTTGGCAATCGACATGGTGCGACCTCCTGCGGGTGTATCTTCATCTTTAAGCCGAAGCGGCGACGCCCGTCAACCGCCCGCGCGAGTTGCGGTACAATCCCCTCCATGCGCCTGATCCCTTTACTGATCGCCGCCCAGCACGAACGCGGCCACCTTTCGGACGAGGCCCTCCGCGAGATCGCACGCGCCCACACCATTCCATTGCACCGGCTTCAGGAGATCGTCAGCTTCTATCCGCACTTTCGCCGAGCCCCGCCACCGCGAGTGGAAGTCACCGTCTGCCGCGACATGTCGTGTTGGCTGGCGGACGGCGGTCGCGCGATCGGCGAATTGAAGCAACTCGCATCGAACGAAGTCGAAGTTCACGAAGTTTCGTGCGTTGGGCGATGTGAAATCGCTCCGGCCGCGACCGTGAACGGCGTGCCCGTGCCGGCCAAAGTCGAGTCGATCCGCACTTGGATCAGTGACCCGACAAGCGTTCCAAACCCACGGCCAGACTCGCCGCGACGTTGGGCCTGCGACCCGTACGCGACCGCCGAGGATCGTTACGCGGCAATCGCCGCCGCGCGACGCGACCCCGAATTCACCGCGAAGGCCGTCGCCACGTTGAAAGACGCGGGCTTGCGTGGCCTGGGCGGGGCCGGGTTCCCGACCGGCACGAAGTGGGAACTCGTCGCCAAGGAAGCGCGTACGCCGAAGTATGTGATCTGCAACGCCGACGAAAGTGAACCGGGCACCTTCAAGGATCGCGAAATCCTCGCCGACTTGCCGCATCTCGTGATCGAAGGGATGGCCCTCGCGGGCCGAGCCGTTGGCGCGGAGCGCGGCATCCTCTATTTGCGGCACGAGTACGGCCCTGAGCAAGTTCGTTTCGAGGCGGAGCTTCGCCGCGCGTACGATCGCGGCGTGCTCGGCCGGGCCGACGCGACCGGTTGGAAGTTCGACATTGAAGTGTTCGTCTCGCCGGGCGGCTACATCCTCGGCGAAGAGACCGCGTTGCTCGAAGCGCTCGAAGACAAACGGGGCGAGCCGCGCAACAAGCCCCCGTTCCCAGGCACGCACGGCCTCTTTGGCCAACCGACGCTCATCAATAACGTCGAAACGTTGTGCATGGCGACGGCGATCCTGAATCGCGGGGCCGACTGGTGGAAGAGCCAGGGTCGGCCCGGCTTCACCGGGCTGAAGTTCATTTCCGTGTCGGGCCACGTGGCGGTGTCGGGCGTCTACCTCGTGCCGACCGGGACGACCGTCCGCGAGTTGATCGAACTGGCTGGCGGCATGGCACCCGGCATGACGCTACTCGCGTTCGCACCGGGTGGGGCGTCGTCGAACTTCCTGCCCGCCCGCCAAGCGGATGTCCCGCTCGACTTCGCGGCCCTACAAAAGGCCGGCTCGATGCTCGGCTCCGGCGCGTTGGTCGCGATCGCCGAGGGGACGGACATGCTCGCCCTCGCGACGAACGTCGTGAAGTTCTTTCGCAACGAGTCGTGCGGCAAGTGCGTGCCGTGTCGAATCGGTTCGCAGAAGGCGGTCGAAGTACTCGAAGGAGTTCAATCGGGCCAGTTGCCGCGAACCGCGCTCGATGTGCTACCCGACCTGGCCGATACGATGTTGCAGACGAGCATTTGCGGCCTCGGCCAGGTGGCCATCGCACCGGCACTTTCGGTCCTGAAGACGTGGCCTTGAGTCGGTCGAGCCTTCGACGACCCGGGCGAGTGCTTCAGTTTGGAGGTTGATCAGGTCGCGACCGGCGCGAAGCCGCGGCGCATCGTGTTCTCCGTGATCACGCGCGGCACCACGAATTGCAGCAAGTAGTCCGGACCGCCGGCCTTCGAGCCGATGCCGCTCAGCTTGAATCCGCCGAAGGGTTGGCGGTTCACCAGGGCCCCGGTGCTTTTGCGATTGATATACAGGTTGCCGACGCGGAACCGGCGCCGCACCACGTCGATGTTGCGTGGGCTTCGAGAGAAGAAGGCCCCGGTGAGGGCGTACTTGGTGCCGTTGGCGATCTCAAGCGCATGGTCCAGGTCGCGGGCCTTTATGACCGCCAGGACCGGGCCGAAGATTTCTTCCTGGGCGATCGACGCGTTCGGCGGCACCTCGGCGAAGATGTGCGGGGCGATGTAGTAGCCCTCGCCGGCCAGATTGCCGAGGTCGCCGGCGTAGGCGAGTCGCGCTTCCTTCTTGCCGGCCTCGATCATCTCCTCGATTCGGCCCTTCGCCTTCTCGTCGATCACCGGGCCGACCGCGCAGCCGGCCGACTCGGCGGGGGCCAGGGTTAGGCTCTTGGTCGCTTCGATGAGTCGGGCCAGGAACGCGTCGTACACCGGTTCGAGTACGATCGCCCGCGAACCGGCTGAACACTTCTGACCTTGATAACCGAACGCCCCGTCGACGACGCCCTTCACGGCTTCATCCAGGTCCGCGTCCGAGTCGACGATCACCGCGTTCTTGCCGCCCATTTCGGCGATCACACGCTTGACGTGGTCCTGGCCGGCGGCCGTCTTCGAGGCGGTCTCGTTGATCCACAAACCAACGCCGAGCGAGCCGGTGAACGCGATCAGGGCCACGTCCGGATGATTCACGAGCGTCGGCCCAATCTCGCGACCCACGCCGGGCAGGAAGTTCACGACCCCCGGGGGCACGCCGGCCCACTGGATCACTTCCATCAGCTTCGCACCAATGACGGCCGACGATTCGGCCGGCTTGAAGATGACCGTGTTGCCGGTCACGAGTGCGGCCGTTGCCATGCCGGTCAGAATCGCGAGCGGGAAGTTCCACGGCGCGATCACGACCGACACGCCACGCGGTTCGTAGAAGTATTCGTTCTCCTCGCCAAGAACATCGACGCGTTGCGAATGCGAAAGTCGCAACATTTCGGCCGCATAGTACTCGCAGAAGTCGATCGCCTCGGCGACGTCGGCGTCCGACTCGCGCCACGACTTGCCGGTCTCGTGAACGATCCACGCGCTCAACTCGAAGCGGCGATCGCGGAAGCCCCGAGCGATCTTGCGAAGGTAGTCGGCCCGCACTTCGGGCTCGGTGTCGCGCCAGACCGGGAACGCGTCCTTCGCCGTTCGAATCGCCTGTTCGGCCTGGGCGATCGTCGCCCGACCCACCTTGCCGACGATCTCGCGCGAATGCGATGGGTTCAGCGACGGCACGGTCTCGGGCGTCGTGATTGCCTGGCCGCCGATCACCAGGGGGTACGTTTTGCCGAACTCGGCCTTCACCTGATCGAGGGCGGCCTGCATCTTTTTCCGGACGTCGTCGCGGGCGAAGTCGCTGGGCGGTTCGTTGTGAAAGTTCGCGTGGCCGTTCGATTGCGCATGGCCGACCGACGATCGCTGGGCCGGGTCCATCAGGAGCGCCTCCTCGGAAATGTCCCCGGCCTGGGTGGCGCGGAGGAACGATTCATTCGACGTGTTTTCCAAGAGCCGGCGAACCAGGTACGCCATGCCCGGCAGAAGTTGGCCGTATGGCGTGTAGATTCGCACGCGTCGGCCCAGGCCCACGAGCACGTCCTTGAACTCGTCGCCCATGCCGTAAAGCATCTGGAATTCGTAGGCGGCTGGCGGGACTTTCAATTCATCGGCCAACGCGAGCGCGGCCGACAGGCTTCGCACGTTGTGGCTGCCGAATGCCGGCCGCAGCCACTCGTGGTTCTCGAGCAGGAATCGCGCACACCGTTCGAAGCACGCGTCCGATTCGGGCTTGCGGGTCCACACCGGGATCGGCCAGTCGTTCTGGGCGGCGATGACCGTCTCGTAGTCCCAGTACGCCCCCTTCACGAGGCGAATCCAGATCGGCGTGCCACGTGCTCTCGTCCAGTCGAGCAGCTCGCGAAGGTCCTGTTCGGTGTCTTTCAAATACGCCTGGATCGCAATGCCGACGTGCGGCCAGTCGCGATACGCCGGCTCGTCCAGAATCTCGCGGAAAATCTGCAGCGTCGTTCCCTTGAACGAGTACTGCTCCATGTCGAAGTTGACGAACGCCCCGGTCTGGCGGGCGGCATCAAGGATCGGCCGCAGTCGACCGCGAACAACGCGGCTCGTCCCTTCAGGGTCGATCGGATCGAACTGACTGAACAGGGCAGACAGTTTCACGGAGACATTGACACGTGGCATCGGCCCGCGATGATCGCGATCGATGAGCGGCACCTCGGGCAGGTCGTTGACTTCGCGCGTCAGGCCGGCGATCAGGTCGAGGTATTGCTTCTGAACGCCGTCGGCCTCGGCCTCGGCGATCGTCGCTTCGCCGAGTAGATCGACGGTGAACGTCAGCGACTTCTTGCGTAGCCGCTTCACCGAGCGAACGGCTTCATCGACGTTCGACCCGGCGATGAAACGTCGGGCCAAATGCTCGGCGTTCCAGCGGGCGGCCTTCGCGAGCATCCGCCCGCCGAGGCCATTCGCGGGCAGCAGCTTCACCCCGCCGCGAATCCACCACGGCACCGCGTCGCCGGCCTCGCCCAAATATTCGCGGAGATGCCCGGCGATCGCGGCCGGGTCGTGCAGTCGGGGCAGGGCATCGACGAATCGGAACAGTTGCACCTTGAGCGACTCGGCGCTCATGGTCCAGTCCATGAGGAGCTGATCGACCCAGGCGGGCGTGAACGCCGGCGGCCCGGCCCGCTCGACCCGCGCGAAAATCTCGCGGCCGTAGGTTTGCGTTCGCTGTTCGAGGTCGGCGGTCATTTCGAGGGAAACCGTTCGACGAAGTTAGGAGGCGCGATCGATCACAGCGCCGACGACCAAACCAATCAAACCGAAGATGATCGCGCCGCCGACTACGTAACCCAATGCGAAGGCAAATCCTTCGCCGCGATGTTCGGGGAGTTCCAATAAACTCCGGGCCGCCCCGAAAGCCGCTCCCCCGCCCGCGAACCATCCCGCCAGGCGGCGACGTGGCCGCTTGCGCCTTCTCGGTTCGTACTCTTCTTCTTCGTCCTCATCTCGGTCGTCGTATCGGCTCGTTCGAAATTGCCGTATTGAGCTGCCGCAGGCCTGGCACCGAACCGCACGATCCTCGTCGGTTGGTCGCGGGAGTTCGGCCCCGCACTCTCGGCACTCATGGGCACTATCTGACATGGACAATCCTCTGGCAACACCCACAGCAGGCAAATTCGGACACGAACAATCCACGTGTCGAAGGGCGTCACGTTTACCTCCGAGTCAGACGAACGATCGCGTCTCGCAACCACACAAGATCGACGGCCCCGTCGGCAACAAATGCAAGATGCTCTTGTCGCGATGACTCATCTCGAAAGCACACGAACAACACAAACTCACGGCCTGTCCTTGCGGCCAGCTTTTGGAGCAGGCTGACCAGCGACTCTATGGCACCAAACCAATCGGGCGATTTCGCAACGTGATCCAATCCAAGGTTGAGGCCCAAGTCCCATTGGGGCAGGAACTCGGGCTCAGTCAAGTCAGGCGGTTGTCGTTGATCAACCGCCAACACTTGGCTTGTTGGCCAACATCCGGAGTCAACAAACTGCACGAACTCCGATCGGAATCCCGAAGCAACCTCTTCGAGGTCGGAGCCCTCCACGTAGGCCGCAAGCACGAATTGGTCTGTCAACGTGTCCACAGATCGACTGGCCTTCCAACGAATTCGAGAATGACTTTCGGTCAATCAACCAAGCCCTGAACCGTCGCCGAAACATTCCCTAAGATTCTCAGCCTATCCATAGCCCCGGGGCCCCGCCGTGACCGCCGCGATTTCTTCGATTGGCAAGCACACCATTCTCGGTACGCTCGGCAAAGGTGCCCACAGTACCATCTTACATATCCGCCGGGCCGCCGATTCGCGCGAGTACGCCCTCAAGGTCGTGCCCATCGAGGAGCCCGAGGACGAGAAGTATCTCGAGCAGTCCAAGCTCGAGTTCCGCGTCGCCCAGATGCTCGGCCACGTGAACCTCATCAAGGTCCACGCCCTCGAGTTGAAGAAGGACTGGTTGTTCCGCGTCAAGAAGGCCTTGTCGCTGATCGAGTACGTCAACGGCAAGACGCTCGACGCGGTCGTGGTCCCGCAGGATCAACTCGTGATCGTGTTCGCGCAGATCGCGGCCGGGCTGACGCACATGCATCGCCGGGGGGCCTTCCACGGCGACCTGAAGCCGAACAACATCCTGTACGGCAAGCGCGGCGAAGTCAAAATCATCGATTACGGCCTGGCGTGGATCAAGGGCGAGAAGAAGGATCGCGTGCAGGGCACGCCGGAGTACATGGCCCCCGAGACGGCTCGATTGAAGCTCGTCGACGAGCGAACGGACATCTACAACCTCGGCGCGACCATGTATCGGCTGACGACCCATCAACTCGCGCCCCCGACGTTGCCAGTCGCCGAGTCGCTGCGAATGAACGCGAAGGCGTTCACCACGGCGATCAAGCCGGTCGCCGAGTTGAACAAGGCCGCGCCGAAGGCCCTGTGCGACTTGATCCATCGCTGCCTGTCGTACGAACCGGAAAATCGGCCCGATCGCGTGGGCCTCGTGTTGGACGAGCTTCGAGACATCGCCGCTGGGCAAGGCACGCCGATCAGCCATTACGAATGAGGCGTCCTATTGGGGCGTCTTGCACGCACCCTTTGTCGGCCGGTAGAATCACAGTTGTTTTGGCGACAAGACCTTCGCGAGGCGGCGAACGTGGTTACCTTCCATCTCACCGGCGAAGCGTTGTGGAAACGTATGGATCGAGCCGTGGAAAAAATCCAAGAACGTTTGGAACGAACGGCGAACACGCTGGAACAAGCCGGGATTCCCTACGCCATCATCGGTGGGAATGCGGTCCGCGCGTGGGTAGCCCAGGCTGATGAAGCCGCGGTTCGCACTACTCGCGATGTTGACATCCTGTTGCGCCGATCCGATTGGCCCAAAGCGGTCGAGGCGATGGAGGCTGCGGGGTTCATTTATCGGCACGTCAAAAGCATCGACATGTTTCTCGATGGTCAAGGTTCCAAGGCGCGTGATGCCGTGCATGTGCTGTTTGCCGGGGAGAAAGTCCGGCCGGAAGATCCGGTGCCCGCGCCCGAGATCACCGAGGTGGAGACCATTCAGAACTATCGCACGCTTCGGCTGGACGCGCTGGTCCGCATGAAACTGGTGGCGTTCCGTCGAAAGGACCAGATGCATCTGCTGGACATGATCGATGTCGAGTTGATCGATGAATCGTGGTTGGGGCGGCTGCCGAGCGAATTGGCCGTCCGACTCAAGGAACTCATCGACAACCCGAATGGTTAACGAGGCCGACATGGACCGATGGATCGCCGACCGGATGTCCCGCATCGAAGCGTCCGGGATCCGCAAGATCTTCGAACTTGGCCGCAATCTGAAGGACCCGGTCAACCTCAGCATCGGCCAGCCGCACTTCGAGGTGCCGGTCGCGATTCGCGAGGCCGCCAAGTCGGCCATCGACCGAGGCGATAACGGCTATACGGTCACGCAGGGCATCCCCGAACTCCGCGACCGCCTGCTCGCCGACGTGCGGGCTCGCCTGACCGGCCAGGAGCGCGATGTCGTCGTCACCTCGGGCACGAGCGGGGCCCTCATGCTCGCCCTGTGCGCCACGGTGAACCCGGGCGACGAGGTGATTCTGTTCGATCCGTATTTCGTCGCGTATCCACACCTCGTGACACTCGCCGGTGGCACGTCGGTCATCCTCGACACGTATCCCGATTTCAAGATCGACGTGAACCGCGTTCGCGAAGCCATCACGCCGCGCACGAAGGCCATTCTGTTCTCGAGCCCGTCGAATCCCACGGGGGCGACGCTCGAACCGAACGTCCTCCGCGACCTGGCGAACCTCGCCCGCGAAAAGGGCGTGCTCTTGATCGCGGACGAAATCTACCGGGCCTTCTGGTACGACGGCCCGTTCCGATCGGCCGCCGAGTTCGACCCGAATGTTCTGGTCCTGGATGGCTTCGGCAAGAGCTACGGCTTCACCGGCTGGCGCCTGGGCTTCGCCCACGGGCCGAAGCGGCTGATCGACGAGATGGCGAAGCTGCAGCAGTTCACATTCGTTTGTGCCCCGAGCATGGTTCAACACGCCGGCGTCGCGGCCCTCGATACGGACATCTCGGCCATCGTGGCCGACTATCGCCGCAAACGCGAATTCATGTGTGCTTCCTTGGCGGATCGATTCGAATTGACCCGGCCCGGCGGCGCGTTCTACGTGTTCCCAAAAGCCCCGTGGGGCACCGGCACGGAATTCGTCCAGGAAGCGATCAAGCAGAACCTGTTGATCATTCCCGGCGTGGCGTTCGGCAAGAAGGACACGCACGTCCGCATCAGTTACGCGGCCTCCGACGAGAAACTCCAGCGCGGCGTCGAGATTCTGAATCGGCTGGCGAGCGCTCGTTAGCCAATCACGATGGCCCGCGAGCCAGTCTCTGGTTCTTCGGCGACCGGCTCGTCGCGAAAATCTTTAATTCCGTGTTTCACTTCACAGGCTTCGCGGCATTTCCTCTCAGACGCCCACGTAATCAACCACAACCGGGCCGAACGCCCGAGAGACTTTCCGCCATGAACGCCGTCCGCAAACCCCGCCTCCGCATCGACACCCTGCCCGATCGATTGGCCCCGTCCGTCACGTCCGCATTCGACGCGGCGACGCATACGCTCGTCGTGACCGGTGACGAAAACGCCAACGATATCGCGATCAGCCGAACCGTGTCGGGCGACATTCTCTTGAACGGTGCCGCGACTGGAGCGACCGTCTCGACCTGCGACACGATCTCGATCACGACGGCCGGCGGCGACGATGCGGTCACGATCGATCAGTCCAACGGCGCCTTCGCGCCGGGCTTCACGACCGAAGCGGCCGGCACGAGCGAGATCGAGTTCAACCTCGACGCGGGCGGCGGGGACCACGATAACCTGATCGTGTTCGGCACGTCGGGCGACGACACGATGCACCTCGGCAATTCGGACGGCATCGCGTCGTACAACCTGGACGCCGATGAAGACATCGACATCCGGGCCAGCAACTTCGAAGAGTTCCGCGTCCGTGGCCAGGCCGGCAACGATACGCTCGACGCCTCCGGATCGGCCGTTGTGGGTACTCCATTCGCCTGGGGCGTCGAACTCGATGGCGGGGTCGGCAACGACTTGACCAAGGGCGGCGCGAACGTCACCGTTCACGTTGGCGGGGCGGGCAACGACACGTTGACCGGCGGAGCCTCTCTCGACAAGTACATCTTCTCGGGCGGCAATCTCGGCACGGACACGATCTTCGACACGGCCGGTCAGAACAACACCCTGATCTTCGGCGACATCGGCGGCGTGCCCGACTTCGTCGGCCAGGTCAACCTCGACCTCGCCGTGACGACCACGCAAGTCGTGAACCCCGGAAACCTTTCGCTGAAGCTCGTGAATGGCGGGATCGATGTCGTGATCGGGTCCAACAACACGGACATCATCAAGGGAACGGATGGCGGCAACGTGATCCTGGGTCTCGGCGAGCTGGGCACTGA
>JANLUE010001223.1:0-1937 GCA_031363325.1 Gemmataceae bacterium | reverse complement strand
CTTGAACCGCACGTAGGGGTCTTCGCCCGGAAAGCCGCGAACGTACTCATCCGACATGGCTGGCCCGTCGGCCTCCGGGCGCAACAGCCAGATCACGGACCGCACCGGCACCCGGTGCCGATGTTCGAGCAGCGTGCTGTGCCAGTGCGTTCGACCGGGGATGTACCGCTTGTAGCTGACCAGGAATTCGTTCATCAACAGCCATCGACGCCGACCGAGGCCGACGCGGATCACCTTGTCGGTCGATCCGCTTACGGTCGCGACATCGGCGTCGATCGTCTCACTCGGTCCGTCGCCGTGACCGAGCCACCGAACGAACCCCGCGGGGTCCATCTCCCAGGTCGTCTTCGAGGCGACGTCGAACGGCTTCTTCGTCATGGGCAGCTCCCGATCAGTCGAGCTTTACCGTCACCGTCTTCGACTCGGTGTAATGTTCGAGGGCCGCTTCGCCGTTCTCGCGGCCCTGGCCGGACATCTTGAAACCGCCGAACGGGGTCGTCGTGTCGACGATGTGGTAGCAGTTCACCCAGACCGTGCCGGCTTTCACGCGCTTCGCGTACGTGTGGGCCTTGTTGATGTCCTGTGTCCACACGCCGGCCGCCAGTCCGTAGCTGGTCGCGTTCGCCCGTTCGATCATTTCATCCATGCCGTCGAACGGCAGCACACTCACGACCGGGCCGAAGATCTCGTCCTTGGCGATGTCCATGTCGTCTCGAACGTCGTCGAAAATCGTCGGCGAGACGAAGTAGCCCGCGCTGCCCACGCGTTCGCCACCGACGAGCAACTTGGCCCCCTGCTTCTGACCGCTGGCCACGTAGCCGAGGATCTTGTCGAGTTGCTCCTGCGAAACTTGGGGGCCTTGCTCGGTGTTCTCGTCCATCGGGTCGCCGATCTTGCGTTGTTTGGCCCGAGCCGCGAGGCGGCTCACGAATTCCTTGTGAATGCCTCGTTCGACGAACAGACGGCTGCCGGCCGTGCAACACTGGCCGCAGTGGAAGTAGATCGCGTGGAACGCCCCCTCGACGGCCTTTTCCATGTCGGCATCGGCGAAGATCACGTTTGGCGACTTACCGCCGAGTTCGAACGTCATGCGCTTGAGCGTCGGGGCCGCGTTCTTCTGAATCAGCTTGGCCGTGTCGACGTGGCCCGTGAAGGCGATCTTGTCGATGTCCGGATGAACGACCATCGCATGCCCGGTCGTTTCGCCGAGGCCGGCGAGCAGGTTGATCACGCCCGGCGGGAAGCCGACCTCGATCGCGAGTTCCGCGACGCGCATGGCCGAGAGCGGCGTCTGCTCGGCGGTCTTCATGACGATCGCGTTGCCGCACGCGAGGGCCGGGCCCCATTTCCAGGCCAACATCAGGAGGGGGAAGTTCCACGGAATGATCTGCCCGACCACGCCGATCGGTTGGCGAAGCGTGTACGAGAGGAAGTTGCCGCGCACGGGTACGGTCTTGCCTTCAATCTTGTCGGCCCAGCCCGCGTAGTACCGCAGGGTGTTGATGACTCCGTCGATGTCGCCACGCGAGTCGCGGATCGTCTTGCCGCAGTTGAGTGATTCGAGCATGGCCAACTCGCCGGCCTCTTCGGTGATGCGGTCGGCGAGTTTGAACATGAGCCGGCCGCGGTCGGCCGCGTCCATTTTGGACCACGGGCCGGTTTCGACAGCTTTGCGAGCGACCTTGACGGCCTGGTCGACGTCCTTCGAGGTGGCGTGCGCGACCTTGGCGAGGACCTCGCCCGTCGCGGGGTTGTACGTGTCGAACGTCCCGCCGTCCGAGGCGTGGACCCATTCGTTGTTGATGAGTAGGCGAGTGTTTCGGATCGCCGGCTTGGCGGCCGGGCGCGTCAGGGTCGCGGCCATGGTGCGTCCTCGGTGAGAGTAGTCGGGCCGCCGCAGTTTATCCGATCGCCAAGCCGGGTCAATTTGTTTTTTC
>JANLUE010001213.1:0-9127 GCA_031363325.1 Gemmataceae bacterium | reverse complement strand
ACCGTACAGCGAGTAATAATCGCGGGCCGGGATCGGGTCGTACTTGTGGTCGTGGCAGCGGGCGCACGTCACCGTGAGGCCCTGGAACGTGCGGAATGTCACATCGATCCGGTCGTCGATGATGTCCTGTTGATTGTTCAGAAAGCGCCGGCCGACCGTCAGGAACCCCATCGCGGCCAGATTTGGCGTATCGGTCGTCACGATCCGATCGGCGACCAGTTGCAGGCGAACAAATCGATCGTACGGGAGGTCCGCGTCCCAGTACGTGTGCAGTTCGGCCATCACCAGCCAGGGAATGGGATCATCGACCGCGATTAGCTTGTCGGTCGCCGTCGTGACGGTCGAGGACAGGTCGGCGTCGATGAGTCGAACACGCTCGGCGGGCCGGGGCTCGCCGAGGACTTCGAGGATCGCCGCCGGTTCGAACTCGAATAGATCCTTGCCGGTGGCGTCGTAGACGGGTCCAGTGTTTTGGGCCATCGCTGATCTGCTCGTGAGTGCCGTTTTTTTCGCCGGGCGGAGATTGTTCGTCTGGACCGCTCGGCGTGGAACATGGTACCCTCTCGACCATGTCCGAAGCGAATGGAATGTCGCCGGTCCGGCGACGAATCTTGATCGGGGCGGCGAGCAACTGGCTGGCCTTCGGGGCGACGTTGGTCGTTGGGTTTTTCCTGACCCCCTATCTCGTCCGTCGACTCGGCGATGGGCCGTACGGCGTCTGGCAAATCGTCGAAAGCGTGTTGGCCTACTTCACGCTGTTCGACCTCGGCATCGCGGCGAGCGTCGAACGGTTCGTCGCCCGCTATCGAACGACTGGCGAGCGCGATCAACTGAATCGGCTCGTCTCGACGTGCCTGGCATTGTTCCTGGGCCTGGGGCTGATCGGCTTCGCGGTCGGGGCGGGGGTCTTGCCGTTCGTCCTCGGTCAGATCGATTCGACCGGCGTGCCGGCGGCGGAACTTCTGGCGTTCGCGCTCGTGATGCTCGGCAGCTTGGCGGCCACATTGCCGCTGAGCGTCTTCCCGGCCACGCTCGATGGGGCCACATATTTCGCGCCGAAGAGCGCGGTGCGAATCGCCGGCCTCGCCCTGCGAACGGTTGGAACGCTCGTGGTGCTCGAACATCGGCCGTCGCTGTTGAACCTCGGCTTGCTGTACGCTGCGATCAACCTGCTCGAATATGCCGCGCTGGCGGCGCTGGCGTTTCGGGCCGTGCCGGGATTGCGAATTTCGTGGCGGTTCGTGAATCGGGCCACGGTTCGCACCGTACGCGGCTACAGTGCGTATGCGTTCCTGGCGATGTTGGCCGGGCGAATCACGGTACAGTCCGGGGCGATCGTAATTGGCTTCCTGTTTGGCGCTGGTCTGGTAACGCCGTTCGTGTTGGCCCTTCGTCTGGTCGAGTTTGCCAAGGCCCTGACGCGCTCGGCGACCAACACCTTGACGCCGGCCATCAGTTCGCTCGACGCGGCCGGCGACACAGCGGCGATTCGGTCCATCTTCCTGCGCGGCACGCGCTGGGCGCTCTATTTGATTCTGCCGGTGCAGGTCGGCCTCGTCGTGTTCGGCCGACCGTTCCTGTCGGTCTGGCTCGGTTCGGCCGAGTTGGCGAATCGAAGCTACCCCCTCCTGGTGATCCTGTCGGCCACGTTGTCGCTCGTCGTGGCGCAGTCGATCGCGGCCCGAATCCTGTATGGCACCGGTCGCTTGAAATGGTTCTGCCGCATGGCTCTGATTGAGTCGGCGATCAACGTGAGTCTGGGCGTCGCGTTGGGACTGCAGTTCGGCCCGATCGGCGTCGCCGTCGGCGCGGCGATCCCAAATCTGATCATGAATCTGTGGGTCATCGGCACGACGGCGCGTGGGCTCGGCATCTCACTCGGCCTCTATGTGTCGGACGGCTGGGCTTGGCCTTTGCTCGCGGCCGCGATCCCGACGACCATCTGGTTGACAATCAATATCGAAGCGACGAGTTGGCTCGATCTGATCGGCGCGGGACTCGCGGGGATGACCCCGTACGGCGTGGCGATGTTCGCGATCGAAGTCCGGGGGCGATGGCGATTGGCTCGACGGCTGCCGGCACATGCGAGCTGAATTTGCCGAGAACGGTTACGGCGGAAGACGCCAAACTCCACACCCGAATCGGGTTTGGGTCAGGGGATGCCGCGGACGATCGCCGGGCCAATCAGTCGAGTCAAGCGGACGGGCAGTTTCCGCCAGACGCGTATGAACCGCGAGTAGCGTGGGTTGTCGGGCCGGAGATCGGCCGGCGTTCCATTCAGCGCGTACTGCCAGGTGGCCGGCACTTCGACCGCGCCCCATTGCTTCTTGAAACGAAAGGTGTTGCCGTCCCGCGTGGCCCGACCGAAGTCGAACAGGCTCTGGCCCCGTTGAATCGCGCGATCGAGGAGGCTCCAATACAGGAGCATGTTTGGGCAAAGCGAGTTGAAGGCTCGCAGGGAAGAGGCGCTCGGCACTTCGGTCACGCCACGGCCATGCACCACGAGCGCACCGGCGATCGCCCGACCTTCCTTGCGAACAAGGCACAACTCCGCCGAGTCCGGGAAGTGCCGCAACACGGCGTGGAACAATTTCTGGCTGTAGACCGGCGTGCCGAGGTCGCGCATGTTGGTCGCGAACACGCCGAAGAATTCGGCCAACAGGTCGGCCGTCCCCCAGTGAACGGTCAGGCCGCACTTCTCCGCCTTGCGGACTTGATTGCGAACCTTGGCCGGGAAGCCGGCCCAGAGCGGGCCGGGGTAGTCCGGCAGGGCCAGCCGCATGTGGACCTTGTTCGAGCGGGTCAAATTCAGTTCGGGGTGCGCGACGGGCTCTTCATGCCGGAGTTCCAAGTGACGAACGTTCAACTCCCTGCCCAGGCGAACCGCCCGGTCGATCAATCCGGTGGCGACCGAGTGGTCGTCGGCCGAAACTCCACCGGTGTTCAGGTACGGCAAGCTGGCGAGGAAGCGGCCGAATAACGTGCTGCGGACGAACGACAGCGGCAGGTAGCCAATCGTCTCACTGCCCTTGGTCCCTTCAATCGCGTAGGGGACGTGCCCAAGCCCTTCCTTCAGCACGTAGAGCCAAAGGGGGTGCCCGGCCGGATGGGACCGGTCGCCGCGCTGGGTATAGTCGACTAGCCGGGGCAGGGCGTCCGTCAGGCTCGCCCCCGAAAGCAAGCGAAATTCAGTGCCGGTCATGCGGTGCATCGTGCGTTGTCGTGGCCGAACCACTCCAGTGTAGCACGTCGAACCCGCAATACCGCTGGAATCGTTACGACCCGCGAAATCGATTCACAGAATCCGCCGAAACGTCAGGTTGATTCGTTCGCCGACCGGCTTCCTGGTCTTCGGGACGCCGTGCTTCCAGAATTGTTGCGTCGTCCCTGCCATCACGAGCAAGCTGCCGTGCCCGAGTTCGTATTCCAGCTTCGTGCCGGACGCGACATGCTTCAGCACAAATCGCCGGGCCGACCCGAACGACACCGACCCGATGGCGGGGTCGCGCCCAAGCTCCGGTTCGTCATCGGCATGTAGCCCCATCGAATCCCGGCCATCGCGGTAACGATTCAACAGCACGCTGTTCCAAGTCGCACCGACCGCCGCCTCGATTCGTTGCTTGATGGCAAGCAACTCGGCCGTCCACGGTTGGGCGACGTGTTCGATGCCCGAGTAGCGATAGCTTCGGCCCGCGTCCGCATGCCAAGCCACGAGGCGCGGAAACGGCCGACCCCGCGACATCTCCTGCTCCCAGGCAATCGAGTCGCGCAGGGTTGCGAAGAAAACGTCGGACTCGGCCGCCGAGAAAAAGGCGGGGTCGAAGTGTATGAGGCCGCCATCGCGGAGGGGGATCGTATTACGCATTGATACGATGCGCTGGTGCAATGAAACCAAAGTCGACTCGATTTCCAAAGCAATTCATCAACGATTGCCGACCGGCTCCGCTAAACCGATTGCCGGCAAGTTTTAGCTGGTCGAGTTGACCCAAAACTTCGGAATCAGTCAGGCGGTCGCCAACCGAGTCGGTCAGCCCAGCCGCGCTGATTTCCAGGAAGCGGAGATTTGGCCAATTTGCCGCAACTAGGTGCCGTATTCCAGCATCCCGAATCCGGATTGCCGAAAGACGGAGTTCCTTCAGTCGAGGCATTCGTGCGTTCCGGAGCGTAGCGCACAATTGCGATCCAGTTCGAACACTGTTTGTTCCGCGCCCCTTAATTTCAAGGCCGATCAGATTATCTAGTGCAGTGGTCGTTCGAATCGCCACAAGATCTGAGGCTGTCGCTGGAGTGTCGTCGAGATGGCACTGTAGTCCGAGATAACGAACTGAATCGATGGCCGGCTGACTCAAAACTAGTTCAACACTTCCAGAGCAAAGCTCGAAAAAGACTCGACGCAGAACTCCGAACCATCTGAGCAGTTCCGGACCATCCGTGGGAAATCGAAGTGCGGACATGGTGAATGCCACTGTCGGAAACCCAGCCGAGTAATGCCCGATCGTCGAACACCCACACCTTCGTAACAACTCCGACCACGGCCTTTTGAACATTTCCTTCTGACGCAGGAACAACTCGTCGAGCCGCGGCGTGATGCGGTCGTGGGTTCGACGCTCGTTGCGCATTTCGACTTGAATGCGAATGAACTCCGCCCAGTCCGGCTGGCCGTGCTCGTCGAGCCAGTCGGCGAAGATGAGCCGTGGTGCGTCGACCTCGGGGTTCTCGTAGATCGTCGTGAGCAGGGCTTCGCGGTCGGTCATTGACGCCTTCGGTGCAAATGACGCCCGCCATCATTCGGACGGCGACCCGACAGGGTAACGTTATCGACTTTCAGTTAGACAATGTCATCTCACGCTCATCCGATTTCGTGACAGCGCCTGGCGCTTGCGGATTCGTCGCAGCCCTTCAGGCTGCACACTTGGGGCGGGCCGTTCACCCAGGGCGGCGCTGGCTGCGCCATCTTGCCCTGGGCTAAACAATCTCAGACCGTTGGTCCGAAATCCAAGAATTGCCCGAACTTCGCCGATGGAATTTGACTTGGAGCCTGATGGTATTCAGGCCAACCGCCTGAGATTGTTGAGCCGAGGGCCAGATGGCGCAGCCAGCGCCGCCCTGGGCGGCTACTCAGTGACAATTGTGAAGCTTGCGCGAGACACCGGGTTTCGACCCCAAAGCTTTCCTATCATTCACCGAACAACTCTGATCGGCTCGCTCACAATCCGTCGGCCCGGAGACTGAATCGATGATTCGCGTTGCGGCCCTCGCGGGCTTTCTCGCTCTGTCGCACTCGGCGTTCGCCGACGCGCCCGCTCCCGTCGGGACCAAGATCGCCGAGTTCACGGCCACCGAGGTGGCTTCGGGCAAGGCGTGGTCGCTTACGGATCAGGGTCGCGAGGCCAAGGCGATCGCGGTCGTGTTCCTCGGGACCGAGTGCCCCATCTCGAACCAGTACGTCCCGGTCCTGATGAAGCTTCAGCGCGACTTCGCCAAGAAGGGCGTCCAGGTCGTCGGCATCAACAGCGTACCCCAGGACGATCTCGCGGCCGTCGCCAGTCACGCCAAGAACTTCGAACTTGGGTTTCCAATCTTGAAGGACGCGGACCAGAAAGTCGCCGACAAGTTCAAAGTCGCCCGCGTGCCGGAAGCGTTCGTCCTCGATGGCACGCGGACGGTTCGCTATCGCGGCCGGATCGACGATCAGTTTGGCCGGGGCGTCTCTCGCGTGGCCGCGTCCAAGACCGATCTGGCCGACGCGCTCAAGGCGGTTCTCGACGGGAAAGACGTGAAGTCGCCGATGCCCGAAGCGGTCGGCTGCCCGTTGTCCCGGCCGGATCGCGAGCCGAAGGCCGGCTCCGGTGTGCTGGTCACGTACTCGAAGGACGTGGCTCCGTTGTTCCAGAAGCACTGCCAGGAGTGCCATCGGCCCGGCGAGATTGGTCCGTTCAGCTTGCTGAATTACAAGCAAGCGAAAGCCTGGTCCGACGCGATCAAGGAAGCGATCGCCGACTCGCGGATGCCCCCGTGGCACGCCGACCCGGCCCACGGATCGTTCGCCAACGAACGCAAACTCTCGGACGGCGAGAAGAAGACGATCTTCACTTGGATCGACCAGGGTTGCCAAAAGGGGGACGACAAGGACTTGCCCCCGGCCCGGACGTTTACCGAGGGTTGGGTGCTCGGCACGCCGAACGAAGTCCTCACGATGAAAGAAGCAATCCCGATCCCGGCCGAAGCCCCGCCGGGGGGCATCGCCTACGAGTACAAGCTGCTGGGCGAGCCGTTCAAAGAAGACCACTGGTTGCGCGGGACGGAAGTTCGCCCAGGTGATCGCGGCGTCGTCCACCACGTGTTGTTGTTCGCCCGGCCGCCGCACGCCAAGCCGCTGAACCCGAAACGGCCGCTCGAAACGCAACTGTTCGACTGGGTCAATCCAAACGACCCCGACGTGATCGGCAACGGCCTGATCGGGGCGTACGTGCCGGGCGAATTGCCGGTGCTGGCGCCGCCGGGCTCCGCCATCAAGTTGCCGAAGGGGACGCAACTCATTCTCGAACTGCACTACACGCCGAACGGCCGCAAGACGCAGGACCGCACGTCGGTCGGCTTCTTCTACGCGGCCGACAAGCCGACCCGCGAGGTTCGTAGTCGCAGCATCGTGAACTTCGAGTTCGTGATCCCGCCGCTGGAACCGAAACATCCCGTGAAGGCCGTCACGCAATACGACAAGCCGGCCGTGCTGCTGTCCTTGTCTCCGCACATGCACCTGCGCGGCAAGGACTTCGAGTACGCGATCGTGGCGCCGGACGGCAAGCGCGAAGTGATCTTGAAGGTGCCCCGCTACGACTTCAACTGGCAGACCAAGTACGTGCTGTCCGAGCCGCGGAAAATGCCGAAGGGAACGCGCATCGAGTGCCTGGCCCACTTCGATAACTCGCGCGGCAACCCGAACAATCCCAACCCGTGGAAGCTCGTCGGCTGGGGCAATCAGACCTGGGAGGAGATGATGATCGGGTTCGTTGATTATTACTACGGGGAGTGAATTTGTCGCTGGCGAAGTCGCCTCAACTCGTTTAGAATCGCGAGTGGGCAACCCGGTCCTCGGCCCCACTCGCGCCATGAATCGCAACTGGTTTCGCAATCGCCCGCCCCTGTCGCTCCGCGCGCTCGAAGCGCGCGAGGTGCCGGCCACCTTCGTCGCTGGCAATCTGCTCGTCTATCGAGTCGGCGACGGGACCACCGGGTTGCTCGATTCCGGCTCGGCCGTTTTCCTGGATGAATATTCGCCGACCGGAACGCTCGTCCAATCAGTCGCCTTGCCGACCACCGCGAACGGCATTCAGAAGCCCCTCATCGCGAATGGCCTTGACCCGAGCGAAGGACTGCTGACCCGATCCGAAGACGGGGCCTTTGTTCTATTGGCGGGCTATGGCCGGGCGTTTGGTGGGAGCGGCACGCTTACGGGCACGGCCGGGTCGGCCGTCAACCGCGTCGTGGGACGCATCGACGTAACGGGTTCTCTTGATACGTCGACGGGGCTCGCGGACTTCGCCGATGGCAACAGCCCCCGCTCGGTGGCCAGCACGAATGGCACCGACCTCTGGTTGACCGGCGGGACCGGGGGCCTTCGTCACGCGACGATTGGCTCGACCACCTCGACTTCGATCGCACCGCCGGCCGATCTTCGTCAGGCCGCGATCTTCGATGGGCAACTCTACACGTCGAGCGCGACCGGATCGGTTCGCGTTGGCACGGTCGGTACAGGCACGCCGACATCGAGCGGGCAGACGATCGTCAACTTGCCGAACTTCCCGACGACGGGTAGCCCGAACGGCTACTACTTCGCGGACCTGGATGCGAATGTCGGGCTCGACACGCTCTACGTTGCCGACGACGGATCGGCCGCGATCTCGAAGTATTCGTTGATCGGCGGCAACTGGATTTCGAACGGGACCGTCGGCTCCGACGCGGACGACTTTCGGGGCCTGACGGGTATCGTGTCGGGCAGCTCGGTCACGCTAATCGCCACGCGGAAGGGCGGGAGCACTGGTGCGGGAGGCGGTGAACTTGTGTCGCTCGTCGATGCCACCGGGTTCAATGGAACGATCGGAGGCAGCCCGACCTTGCGTGCGACGGCCGCGTCGAACACGGCGTTTCGAGGTGTGGCCTTCGTGCCGCTCGCGCCCAATTTGGCCCCCGTCAACACGCTACCGACAAGCTTCAGCGGCGCGGAGGACACCCCGCTGCCATTGTCGAATCTCGGAGTGGCCGACGCGGACGCCGCTTCGCGGGACGTTCGCTTAACGTTGTCCGTACCGTTGGGTACGATCGCCATTCGCGCCGACGTGTTCGGCGGAATCACACCCGGCCAGGTTCAAGGGAATGGAACTGGAACGGTCGCGTTGACCGCGTCGCTCGCGGCGATCAACGCCACCTTTCAATTTGCGTCGGGCGTCGTCTATCAGCCCGCGCTCAATGCGAACGGCAACGTCGTCCTGACGATGACGACCAACGACCTCGGCAATCAGGGCACGGGCGGGCCGAAGATCGATTCGGACACGAGCACGCTTTCGATCGCGGCCGTGAACGATACCCCGACGACATCGGGAATCATCGACCGGGCCGTCTTTGAAGACTCGGCCGACGTGACGATCGACCTGACCGCCGCATTCGCCGACGTGGAGACAGCCGACGCCGACCTCGTCTACACGATCGACTTCAATTCCAACCCGGGCCTGTTCACGTCGGCGGAAATCGCGGAAACGGACCTGACGTTCGACCTCGCACCGGACGAAAACGGTTCGAGTTCAATCACGGTTCGCGTGACGGACGTTGGCGGCGAATTCATCACGGCCGGCTTCGCGTTCAATGTGACGGCCGTCAACGACGCGCCGCGACTCGATTCGATTGGTTCGTTGAGCGTGGCGGAAGACGCTGCCGAGCGAACCGTGAATCTAACGGGCATCGCGGCCGGGCCGGCGAACGAATTCGGCCAGACGATCGTCGTGTTGGCCACATCGGACAACCCCGGCCTGATCCCGAACCCCACGATCGATTACACTTCGCCGGACTCGACGGGCACACTTCGATTCACGCCGGCCGCGAACGCCTTCGGGTCGGCGACGATCACCGTGAG
>JANLUE010001207.1:0-3177 GCA_031363325.1 Gemmataceae bacterium | reverse complement strand
ACTCGTCGCCGAACTCGGTGATCTCGAATGGTGGCGTGGGGCACGCGTTCAAGACGCGGGCCGCCTCGGCCTTCATTTCAACCTTGCCCGTGGCGAGCTTGAGGTTTTCCTTGCCCGGCAAGCGTGGCCGAACCGTGCCGCTGACGCTCAGGACATGTTCGCGGCCGAGGTTGTTGGCGAGTTCGGAGAGAGCCGCGTCGTCGGCTTCGAAGACGACTTGGGTGAGGCCGTACCGGTCGCGGAGATCGACGAAGACCTGGTTGTTGTACCCGCGATAGGAATTGACCCAGCCGTTCAGGGTCACACGTTGGCCGATGTGAGTGTCGCGGAGTTCGCCGCACGTGTGGGTCCGCTGCCAGTCCGCCATGGAACGCGCCTCGTCGTCGGGTTCGGAATCCGATGTTATAGCGACGAGGGAACGGGGCGTCGGGTTCGGGAATGTACTCCCGCCTGAAACGACCCGCGAGCGGACATTCGACATTTGTCGCGGTTCGGGGAAACGCACGCCGGCTGCCCCTCACTCCTTCGCCACAACCGTGTCGTACAACCCGTAGTGCGTCAGCCCGTCGTGGCTTTCGATGCCGGTGTAGCGCAGCGAGGCGTCCTCGTAGCGGCGGAACGCGAACACCGCCTGATTCATCTGCTCCGTGATGAAAATTTTCAGGCGAACGAGCAGGTGAAAGTCCTTCACCTCCAGGCCCGTCACGGTCCGAAACGTCTCCGGTTCCAGCTTCGTGATGACGTCCTGCTCGACCAGGCTCTTGACGACGGGCTCTTCCAGGATGTCGAGCATCGCTCCGGCCCGGTGACCGAGGTAGTCTTTCTTGAGAGTCACTAACATGGTGGGATCCCGTAGGATGATGGGAGCGTCAGTCCATCTCCAGGAACCTGCAGGGCTGGCGTTTTGCTCGCCCTCCCCCGATGCTGCCCTAGTGGCTTGGGTGGAAGGTCGCAGACGAGAAGTGAGGTTTGGGAGAGGGGATTTACGGGCCGTTGCCCGGGGAGCCTTTCATGCAAGCATCTGAGACAAAGCTTCGACAGCTAATCGAAGGCACTAAGCAATACGTTGTTCCGCTATTCCAGCGACCTTACAGTTGGTCCGAGAAGCAATGGAAAACACTATGGTCTGACGTGGTCGAACAGTCTCAGCACGATGACGGTCGGCCTCATTTTTTTGGCTCGATCGTAACGACACCCGCGAAGTCAGTTCCTCAGGGCGTTGGTAAATGGCTTTTGATAGACGGGCAACAACGAATTACAACCATTCAGGTGTTTCTTGCAGCGATCCGCGATTCAGCGATTAGCCTCGGCGAAACAAAGCTTCCTGAAAGGATTGATGGTCAATACCTGACAAACGCGTATGAGGAAGACGACGAACGGATGAAAGTCCTTCCCACACAAGACGATAGACCGGCATTTCGGGCCATCATTCGGAAGGACATGATTCCGGAAAATCGTTTGGACGCTTGCTATAAATTCTTTGCCGGTCGGTTGGCGGGGATGGCTGCGGAAAAACTCGATTCTCTACATTTGGCGATTGTTGATCGCCTTTCGCTGGTGGGGATAACCTGCGACGAACATGACAATCCTCATCTTATTTTCGAGAGTCTCAATGCCAAGGGTGAAAAGCTCACTCCTGCCGACCTAATCCGCAACTTCCTTTTGATGCGAGTGCATGTTGGTGACCAGGATCGGCTCTTCAAACTCTTTTGGCTTCCGATCCAACAAGCGCTCGATGCTGATTTGACGGAGTTCGTTCGACATTACCTCATGAAAGAGGGGAAAATCCTCAAAGAAGCGGATGTCTATTTCGAACTTAAGGACCGACTTGCAAACTCCAACGCCGCTCAAGCGGAGAGATTCCTGCGAGAACTTCATAGGCATGGCTTGTTCTACGCGAAATTCATCGAACCGACACGGGAGTCCGACTCGGAAGTAAGTGAGTGCCTGGATCGTCTGCGGCGATTGAAGCTCACTGTGGCCTATCCCTTCCTTCTTCGTGTTTTTGACGCATCCGATGCGGGGCTGCTCACTCGCGAACAGGTGCTTCAGACGCTTGACCTTCTTGAATCATTTTTGATTCGGCGGTCGGTCTGCAAAATGGCATCCAACCAATTGCGCCGGATGCTGCCGCCTGTTTTTGATGCTGCGGGCGGTGCAGGCGCGGGATTAATCGATGGTCTTCGCATACAGTTGGGTGGAAAGCGATGTCCCGATGACGCGACATTTGCTAAAGCACTCGCTACGGAATCGCTGTATTCGACCGCGGAGCAAAATGCGAAGCTTCGCCTGATCCTTGAAAGACTTGAGCGCTCGTTTGATCATAAAGAACCGGCGGCTCTTCCGGGCTCGCAAATCGAACACGGAATGCCGCAGACACTTACGACTGAATGGATACAAGAACTCGGAGAGGGAGGACGAGGGCAATGGCAAGAACTGCTGCACACGCTTGGGAATCTTACGCTGACAAAGTACAACGCCGATATGTCGAATAAACCGTTTAAGGACAAACGGACGGCATTCGCTTCTAGCCACTTTGTGTTAAATACATATTTTGCCGAAATTGATCGATGGTCGCCGGACGCCATCCGCGAGAGAGGCCGAAAGCTCGCCGAGCTTGCCGTGGGCATATGGCGTGACGTCGGGCGGGCGGCAACGTCAGTTGAATCTGAAAAGCAAGCGAGCGTCGTCCCTTTGAAAATCCGCTTCCGCACAGCGGCGGAGCCCGTCGTGAACTGGAAGGATGCATTCATCAAACTGCTAAAGCACTTTGACGCAAGTCGCCCTGGTCTTTTGCAGAACATAGGGACGGAACAAACGCTTGACTCCGTGATCTCCATGAATGAAGATCGGTTCCGTCGGTCAAAAGTGAAGATCGGCGACGTTTACGTCAACACCCACGCGAGCGCCGCTCAGCTTCAAGATTGGTGCCGAAAAGTTGCGAAGCTCGCGAAGATTGACGCGGATGATTTCGACTTCGTTATTCCGGACGATCGATCAAATGCTGCGCTCGTTCCGAAGCCGCCGTCACCGAGTTGATATGGCGGGTTGCCAATAATCACGTCGAATTGCATCTCGCCTCCGAACAACTCGGCCACCCGAGATTTGATGTCTTCGGTATGGATGAACGCATAGGCATGGGTCTCGAGTTCTTCGCCGCGGTCCATCGTCTCTTGA
>JANLUE010001161.1:0-7031 GCA_031363325.1 Gemmataceae bacterium | reverse complement strand
GGTCACGTTGCCGGCCGGCGAAAACATGTACACCGATACGAGCGGGTGGGCGAACACGACCTACTTCTATCGCGTCAAGGCCTCGAACGCGGGCGGCGATTCCGCATTCGCGGCCGAGAAGTCGGGCAAAACATCGACCGTTCCGTCCGGCGCGTTGAAGATCGTCAGCGGCTTCACGGCGACCTCGAATTCTCCGACGACCGCGACGATCTCGTTCACGGACACGAACACGGGCGATGGCGGCCGTAACTACTTGCTCGAACGGTCGGACAACGGCATGGCGTATCGGGTCGTTGCGTCCTTACTCACGGCGACCAGCTTCGCCGATGTCGGCCTGACGCCGGGCGCGACGCATTCCTATCGGGTCCGCTGTTTCTCGTGGAACAACCCGACCTCGGACTACTCGGCGATTGCATCCGTCAACATGCCGGCGATCGCGTCGGGCGCGGCCATCCCCCCATCGGCGGTCGCAGCCACGGCCCTTTCCGGAACCTCGGTCAAGCTGACCTGGACGAACAACGACACGTCGAACCCGACGTTCAAGATCGAACGGGCCGTTTACGATCCGTATCACACGCAGTCGTACTCGCAAATCGCGGTGACGGCCGCCGGTGCCACCACGTATACGGACACCGGCCTCTTGGCGGAACACGCCTACGTCTATCGCGTTCGCGCGACGAACGCGAACGGAAACTCCGACTGGGGCGTGCCGGCCAGCGACGTGCAACAAGTGATTTTCGGAGCCGGAGTCGGGGTCATCACGGCGAGTGCGGGAACTGGCTCGCCGAAGACGTACGACATCGGGCCGGGCCAGACTTATACCACGATCGGTGCCCTCGATTGGACGAAGGTCGGGCCGGGCGACACGGTGAACATTCACTACAAGTCGGGCGGCTACAAGGAAATGTTCCAGATCGCCAGTCGCGGGACGGAAGCGGCCCCGATTACGATCAACGGCATTCCCGATGCGAACGGAAACCTGCCGGTGATCGAGGGCAAGGACGCGGTCCTCGCGTCGCAGTTCCAAAATCACTACGGTCCGCTGAGCGGTTCGGGCGTGATCGTTATCGGAACACGACCGGGATACGAAGTTGGCTACAAGCCGGGCTTCGTCACGCTCTCCAACCTGAAAATCGAGGGTGGATACAAGACGAACAAGTTCACGGACTTCGACGGCTCACTCAAGACGTGGCCCGGCGATGGTTCGGGCGTGTACCTCGAGCGGGCCGACCACATCACCCTGAAGGGTCTGGAGATCACGGACAACGGCGAAGGCGTGTTCGGGGCGGGGCAAAATGGGTTCGACCGCCTCATGACGAACATCACTCTCGACTCGAACTACATGTACAACAATGGCCATGTGGGTAGCTACTACGAACATACGACCTATATGGAGGGAATTGATACCCTCTATCAGTTCAATCGATACGGTCCGGTACGGTCCGGGGCGCTCGGTGCCAGCCTGAAGGATCGGTCGGCCGGGCTGACCATTCGGTACAACTACATTGAGGGTGGAGCGGTCCAGCTTCAGCTCCCCGAGTCGCAGAACCAGATCGACCTGGCGATCGCTCTGCCGCGGTACCACTCGGTGATGGCCTACGGTAACACGCTGTATACGCCGGCCGGTAGCGACGCCAACTTGATCTGGTACGGCGGCGACCAGGGCCAGGATGTCGTCGAACGCAAGGGCATCTTGTACCTGTACAACAACACGCTGGTCTCGAGAAACAACCAGAGTGATGTGGGTGCAATCACGATGGTGCAACTGCAAAGCCCGGGCAACACCCTGGACGCGCGGAACAACATCTTCGCCGTCGTGCCCAAGACGGCCGGTGCCACCCCTTCCGAACTCGGCTTGTTGTCCCAGGGCAGTAACGCTTACTTCGGACGCAACTGGGTCAGTTCGGGTTACGCACTGATACCGTACGGTGGCACGTTTACGGGCCATGCGGCCGGCGTCTCGAACCTCATCGAAGGCTCGACTTCCGATCCGGGGTTCGTCAATACGACGACCGGCGACTTCCACATCAAATCGACTTCGGGCGCGATCGATCAATCCTGGCGACTCGCCGGTGCGACGATCCTGAACGTGCTCGATCAGGAATACGTTGATCCGCACACGGGCAAGCATCGGTCAACAGTTGGCACCTCGATGGATTTGGGCGCATTCGAGTACGGCAACTAAATGTCCGGGCCGGGCCGGCTTCGCCTTCTCGGCTCGGTGGTTCGTGATGAACAACAAAAAACCCGACTGGAAAGGCCTTCGCCTCTCCAGCCGGGTTTTTTGTTTGACGTTCGAGTAATGCCGTCCGGTGCCGTCCGGTGCCGTTGACCGGGTCGGGCTGGCGTCGCCTTCTCGGGGCAATTCGTGACGAACGACAAAACCCGTCTGGGATGGGCCATCGCCTCCCCAGCCGGGTTTTTCGTTTGTCGTTCGACGGGTTAGGCCGTCAGTTGCCGTTCACCGGGCCGGGGCTGAGAGCGGGCCGTGAGCCCGGGCCGCTCGTCGCGCCGACCCGAGCAGTCGCCTCGCCGTCGGGCCCGGGCTTCACTTCGCGAAGCGACACGATTCGATACGAGTCCGACTCCATTTGGTCGTACACGATGTAGTCGAAACTTCCGTCATAACCGATCACTCGGGCGGGATTTCCAAGCACCACGGCACGCGGCGGTACCGATCGAGTCACCACCGCCCCCGCGCAGATCACCGCGTCGTCCCCAACGGTGATCTTCCCAACGACAATTGCGTGCGGCCCAATGTAGACCCGATCGCCGATCGATGGCGCGCCGCGATTCTCCCCGAACCCCGCCACGCCGATCGTCACGCCTTGCGAGACCGAGCAGTTCTGGCCCATTCGACCTTTCGACGGCAGGAAGATCGAACCAAAGTGACCGACGTAGAGGCCGTTTCCGATTTCGGCGCCCGCCGGCATGCAAATGCCGGTCACGATCTCGGTGAACTTGTTCAAGAGGGTGAGACAAATCGTTACGGGCTTTCGGATCAGCCACGGTCGTAGCCGAACGGCCCACCTCGTGACCCGATAAACCGCCGTCGCCCAAAAGCCCTGCGTGAGGAAAATCGTGGCGAGGCGCGTCGCGCCGGTCGCCCGATAGCGTCGATAGTCCCGGTAGATTTGGCCCCACAGCCCCATGCCGAATTCCAGACCGCGGTCGGAGAGAGAGTGTCGGTCCCGAGGTTCTCGACCCCGATTCTTAGAGCGCCTTCCGGCCGTGAACGAATCGAACGACGCCGTCGGAGTCTCGATTCACTTCGATGTTCTCGTATAAGCCGACTCGTTCGACCAGTTGGCGGGCGTGCGATTCTTCGCGCGGGCCCACCTCGACGAACAAGCCGCCCCCCGGTACGAGGAAGCCGTGCGCTTCCTTGAGGACGCGCATTAGGATCGACAAGCCGAACGGGCCACCATCGAAGGCTTCACGCGGTTCGTGGCGAAGGTCGGTGCGGCCGGCCAACGTGCGGGTCGGTATGTAGGGCGGGTTGCAGACGACGGCATCCATGTTCCTTTCCAGGCCCTGGCCGACCAACGGACCGAACAAATCGCCTTGAAGTACGCGCACGCGGTCGTCCAAGCCTTGTTCGGCCACATTTCGCCGCGTCACTTCAACGCACGGGTCGGTCAGGTCGATCGCCCAAACCTGGGCGTTCGGTAGGGCCTGGGCGATTCCACACGCCAAGTTGCCCGACCCGCAACAGACATCGATGACTCGGACCGAGCGTGCCGTTCCTCCCGAGTTCTCCAGGAAGCGGACGGCGGCCCAACCCAGGAGCTCGGTCTCGGCGCGGGGCACCAGGACGCCGGGCTGAAGGTGGAGGTCGATTCCCATGAACCGACCCCGCCCAGTCCGATAGGCTTCGGGCATCTCGCCATCGGGCGCGGCGTCAATCATGGCGGTCATTTCCGTGCGAATCGGAGTTGGGCGGACGCGGGCAATCGGCTCGGGGATTCACTGCCGAATTTCGGACACGGATTCCGCCAGAAGCGGCGGTTCGTGCAGATACTGGGTCGCTCGACGCTTGCTGCCAATGTCGGCGTAAACTCGCTCGACTTGCTCGGCGGAAAGCCCGGTGGCCGAACCGACTTGATCCGTCGAGACGCCGTGGTTCGAGCCATACAGACAGAGATCCATCTTGTCGTAAGGAAGCGCGAAGTAGAACTCTTCCTGCGTCTGCTTCATCGAGTAAGTGTCGGTCGTCGGTGGACGACGACGAATCTCTTCGGGCACGCCGAGGTATTCGGCAAGCGCGTAGACCTGGGTCTTGTACAGGTGCGCGATCGGTTTGAAGTCGGCCGCTCCATCGCCGTTCTTGACGAAGAAGCCCTGATCGTACTCGAGTCGATTCGGCGTGCCGGCCACGGCATAGTTCAATCGGTCGGCGTGATAGTACTCAATCTGCTTGCGGGTCCGCTGCTTCATGTTCGTGGCGGCGACGATCCCGAGGTAGGCCGTCAGCGGGAGTCGAGTGCGAGTCTGTACGCCATCCGGCGCTTCCACGACGAGCGAGAAAATGTTATACGCCGCCCCCGATAGTGCGTTCGGGAGTACGATTTTGCTCTTGTAGTCGGGTCCATAAGCGGGGCAGACCTGGCGAATGAACTCGTCCCGTCGCCGATAACAGCCGGCCGCATCCAGTATTGGCGCAATGTCTTCGAGGACCGCCGAAACGCCGAACGTGTCGGCGACCAACTGGCCCAACCGCAGGCTCTCGGGATCGGAGTCCGCTTCCGGCATGAACACGCCGACGACCCGGTTCGGGCCGAGGGCTCGCGCACACAACGCCGCGCAGACACTGCTGTCAACGCCGCCCGAAAGTCCAAGCACGGCACCGCGGCGATGCAATTGACCGAGAACCTGTTTCTTGATGGCCGACACGATCCGAATGACGACGGCCTCGGCGTCGATCCGCAAAACCTCGGGCCCAAATGGCGTGGTCATTCCGCGGAACCTCCCAGTACGACTGGCGTCGCGAGGCCGGCCGCTTGAAGGGCCTCGGCCTGCACTTCGCTTCGCCGGATCTTGCCGGTGTCGGTCTTGGGCAATTGCGCCCGAAACTCAACGGCCCGGGGGACCATGAAGTCCTCCAGGCGCCGGGCACAATGGGCGATC
Organism: Gemmataceae bacterium; assembly: GCA_031363325.1. Classification (GTDB taxonomy): domain Bacteria; phylum Planctomycetota; class Planctomycetia; order Gemmatales; family Gemmataceae; genus SIAJ01. Next base: position 1,904 of record JANLUE010001161.1, on the reverse strand, counting down.
ACTTCGCGATCGGTCAATGCGCCGGGTTCGGTCGGCGCGATCACCGCCTTGATGGACATTCCCAGGACCGGATCGGGCACGCCGATCACCGCCGCTTCGCGAACGCCAGCAAGCTCGTAGAGAACGTTTTCCACTTCCTTCGGGCTCACCTTCTCGCCGCGCGACTTGATGATGTCGTCCTTACGGCCGACGAAATACAAATAGCCGTCCGCATCGGCTTTGAACAAGTCACCCGTGTGCAATACCCTCTCCCACGGGAACGGGCCGGGTCGAAGCATCCGGTCGGTCGCTTCCGGGTTCTCCCAATAACCCTTCATCACGTGCGCACCGCGGATCACCAGCTCCCCAACGGTGTCCGGGCCAACCTTTATGCCGCTGTCATCTACGACGTACGCCTCGGTTCCGGGGATCGCCTGGCCGACCGACCCGGGCCGGATGGCCAGTTGTTCCGGCGGCAAATACGTGCAGCGCTTGCACTCGGTCAGGCCGTACATGGAGAATATGCGAGTCGTCGGGAACAGAGCTTGAAGCTGTTGAATGTGCGCGGGCGGCAAGGCGGCGGCCGTGTTGGACAAGTAACGCAGGTTGGGAAATCGGCCGGGCGCCAGATCGCGCATCTTCAACAACAGCGCGGCCATGGTTGGAACGAGGGGAAAGCCCGTCACGCGCTCCTGTTCCAGCTTCTGCAAAACGACCGCGGGGAACGCAAACGACTGTTCGAGCACGAGAGTCGCGCCGACCTTCACGGACATCAGCACCTGATAGAGGCCGTAGTCAAAGGCCAGTGGCAGAACGCTCAGAATCACATCGTCGGCCGTGTTTTCGAGATAAGTGCAGATTGAAGTGGCGGCGGCGACGATGTTTTGATGAGTCATCATGACTCCCTTCGGGAACCCCGTGGACCCGGAGGTATAGACGATCATGGCCAGATCGATGTCGATTCCGGGTTCAGCCGGCGCGTCGGACGGCATGGCGGCCAATGCGTCGTCCCAGGCGATTTCCTGGGTTCGGTCGCCGGGGCCGGGCTCCACGACGATCGATGTTTTGACGGACGGCGCGCGCTCGATGGCCGGGCCCGTCACCGGTCGGAGTCGGCTGTGGGTGACCAGAGCGGTCGCGCGGCAGTTATTGAGGATGTACGCGAGTTTATCCGTCTTCGTCGTCGGATTGACGACGCAGAAGACGGCCCCGGCTTTCAGGACGGCGAAGAGCGAGACGACGGCCTCGACCGAGTTGTCGAGAAAGATCGCGACGCGATCGCCGCGCGCGACACCGCGGCGGCGCAAGGCGTGGGCGAGTCGACTCGCGGATTGATCGATCTCGGCGTAGGTCGGCCGACGCGACCCGACCACGAGAGCGGTCTTCGCGGGAGTTCGCTCGGCGCTTTCGGCCAGAAACCGCTCAACACGCATGGCAAGCCAACTCCGCGGGCGCGCCGAGTTTTCGCTTCACAAAGTTCGAGACTCCGGCGATCGAATCGAGGTTGTCCGGGACCACTTCGTCGTCGGCCACTCGAATCCCGAACGCCTCTTCGACGTAGGTCACCAACTCGAGGATTCCCATCGAGTCGATGATTCCGTTCATCAAGAACGAATCCGAATCGGCGAGCGAAGCGGCTCCTTCGCGGTATTGATAATTGTCCGCGACAAACGCGCGGACCTGCTGACGAACGCTAGCGGCAACTTCAGTTTGCATATGAGCGACCTTCCGAGTCCTTACGGGAATGAAACGGGCGCGTCGGACGAACCGCCGCCCCCACGAATGAACCAATGATCCAGCAGTTGTACGCTGAGTATCCCAACCAGGGCCATGTTGTCGCGAACGCCAATTGGCCCAGTCCCCTTGCACTTCTTGACGAGCTTGCCAACGGCCCCCGGGTCGAAGTACCCGCCCTCCACCAGGCG
>JANLUE010001178.1:0-6650 GCA_031363325.1 Gemmataceae bacterium | reverse complement strand
GCCATCACTTCGGGCGGCAGGTCCGGGATCGGGGGCTTCGGCCCTTTGCTGATCTCGATCGCGAACTTGTCCTTGATTTGGCCGTTCTCGATGAACAAACACCGCGTGCGCGGCTCCTCGAACCCGGATTGAAGCCATTCGATCGTCCGATTCGTGAACGCCCAGTTGCCGTTGTCGAACGTGAAGCCATTTTTCGCATTTTCGTCATTTACAAAGCCAAGCATGCCATTGACGAAGACGCTCTGGTCGGCCAGGACGACAAGTCGGCCGCCCGATGCCGGATCGCGGTAACTGACCGCGAAATTGTCGTCGCCTGGCGGTAGAGGTCGACCATCGAGGCGTGCTCCGCGCATGTAACCGGCCAGATTCGACATGACGAGGCCTCCACGATCCCGAGGCGGCAACTTCATGGTGCTTGGCCGATCCGTCGCAATGGCTTTCGCACCATCTTCTGGGACGCCACGGATGAGATCGTATGGCGACACAGCATTGCGAAGATCTTGAAAGAGGTCGACTCGAGGGCGAATGTACGGTCGCTCATTCAGTTCGCGATAGCCCCGCCCGTCGGGCGACTCAACCGATCCTGAACCAATCGTGATGTCAAACTCATTGGCCCAAGTGCCGGGAAGCGCTGGGTTGATCGGTCGATCCGTAACGATCAACACGGCACCACCGTGACTGATAAAGCTTCGCAAAACGGTTCCCGTCATCCCGTTCGGCAAGTTGGAAGTATCACCAAACAGCACGATCACACTTTCACGGATTGATTGTGGAATTGCTTGGGTGTTCGATTCAGGCTTCAGACCGTGTTTATGCAGCGCGAACCGAAAGACTTCGGTCCCGTCGTAGGGGATCTTCTGTTGGGCGGGCGCGAGGCCGCACAGCAGGAGCATCAAGCCGGTCGCGAGCGAGCCGTTCTTCATCCGGGCACTCCCGCGAGGGCGCCCAGGTCCTTGCGGGCGGCGGCGTATTCGACGGGTTGCAGGTCTTCGTCGGGCGGGGCATAGCGGGCCTGTTCGTAGAGCCCGCCCAGTTCATTGGCCGGTTCGAGATTGCCCGGTTGCACGACGCCGAACTGGTCGGCGATCACACGGTGGTTCCAGGCCCGGGCCTCGTCGCCGATCCGATCGATCGACACGGTGTCGAAGGCCGTCACGAGTTGTTCGCGGGTGCGAACGCCGGAGAAGTCGTACCCGGCCCGACCCGCTTGTGCGAGGGTGGCCTGGGCTTCACGCTTCAGTTGCCACTTGCGCAATAGCACGATCAAAAGCACAATGCCCCCGGCAATGCCAACGATCACAGCGAGTGCGGTCCCGCCGCCAGCCGCCGCGCCGCCAACCGAAGGCGCGCCTCCACCGAAACCTCCCCCGCCAAACGAGCCCCCGCCCGAGCCGAACTTGGGCCCGGACATGCCGGTCCCCTTCAGGTCGGGCGGATTGAATTTGAAGTCGGAACCGCCGTTCGGCCCCTTGATGTTCCCGAGCCCCTTGAACACGTCGCCGCCCTTGAAGTCGGGCATCTTGTCGAACAGTCCCTTACCGCCGTTCGTTCCGTTCAAGTTGGAGATCAAGTCCTTCATCGCGTTCTGTGCGGCCGGCGAATCGCCAAAGTTCTTGTCGAGCCACTTCACCCACGGGTTCTCCGTCGGGTCGCCGGCCGGCTCGGGCGTTTCCGGCGGTTGAAGGTTCTCGGGGTTCATCGGCCCCTTGGGCCCACCGACTTCGGGCACGAACGGCTTTTGACCTTCCGCGACGACTTGCTTCATCTTGTCCTGTAAATCCGGCTCGTTGACGATCGGTGGGCGCTCTTCAGTCGGCGGAAATTTGGAATCGAGCTTCTGTTTGAAATCGTCGGAATTCGCCAGCGATTTCAGTTGCTTGAGAAACTCCGGGTCCATGAATTGAGGGTTGTCTCTCAGCATCCTTTCGAGCGACTTCCGATCGGTCTGTTGATCCTTTGGCAACTTGCTGACCTTGTCCAACAAGTCCTTCAATTTGTTCGGGTCGATGTCCTTGGGCTTCGGCACCTTGCCTTCGAGGTACATCCGGAAATCGTCGACGGCTTCCTGACCCGGCCCGGGCGGCATCATTTCCAGCATCCTGTCGAACTTGCCTTCTGACCCGCCCCGAATTTGCTTCGGTTCTTTACCCTTCGGTGTTTCGGGAACGGGCTGGGCCAGGACCGGCAACCCAACGAGGAGCAGGGTGAGTGTCACGATTCGGCGAGGGGCCATCGAACTCTCCAAGTGGGCCTCATCCCTTAGACGAGACTTCTCAAGAGATAGTTTATTCCATTTCGCGGCTCGCGCCTGCGTCATTTCGCGGCGGCCGGGTTGTTACGAAAACCCCACTTGCTCGCGAGGTCCTTCAAGCTCATCGTTTCCTGGGCCTTGTCCGACTGCACGACGGCCACGAGTTCGAGCTCCGGCTCGGCGGAACCGCGATAGTGGCCCTCCGCGCTCACGAACAACACCTGATCTTTGTCCGCGATCAGCGTTGAACGCATTCGGGCCGGGCCGGCGTCGAAGAACCGGGCCGTTCGATCGACGCAGCTCGCCACGAACGTCTTGCCGTCCGGCGAATACGCCAGCGTACGAGCCCCACCGGGCGAGCCGGCGGCCGGGCCAACCAGCTTCCCCGTTTTGCCGTTCCACTGTTGGTACGCCGACGTGCGATGGCCGAGCAACGTTTGGCCGTCCGGCGACCACGACAGCGTCGAGGCGGACAGGCCGACGGTTCCCCTGTCGAGCGTCACAGACTTCCAACTCGCGCCGGTGTAGCCGACCAGGGCGAATTCGTCCGAACTGCCCACGAGCAAACGCCCGCCGTCGTTCGACCACAGAATCGAATAAACATCGCGCGGGTGTTCGAGGTCTTTCAGAACCTTGCCGGACTCGGCCGCGACGACGCGAATGTTCTTGCCGTCGGCGGAGGCCACGATGCGGTTGTCCCGCGTCCACGCGAGCGCCGACGGGGGGTTCTTGAAGCCGGGGATCGTCTGCGCCGGTTCGCCCTCGCCAGTCGGCCCCCAGATCGCCAGTTTCTGATTCGATGCCGCGACCGCGAGTCGGCCATCGCCGGCGATGGCCAGAGCCGTCACATTGGACGGAGCCGTCACGGTTCGCAGCAGTTTCCCCGTCGCCGCGTCGAAGACGCGAACCTTCTTGTCGGCCGCCGCGACGACGAGCGTCTTGCCGGTCGGCCCCCAGGCGTGCGCGACGATCGCCCCCTTGTGGCCGTCCAGGCCGGAGACGCGCTTGCACGTGGCCGGATCCCAGAGTGACGGCGTGCCCGCTTCGTCGTGAATCACGAGGTTCGCCGCCGGGCCTGCCAACACGGTCCGCGCTTCGCCGATCGTGACCTTTCGTTCAACTGTCGTTTTGGCGAAGTCCCAGATGGTGACTTCGTTGCCGTAGAGACCAAAGAGTTTCGACCCGTCGGCCGTCAGCGACAGGGCCGTAGCGTACCCATCCGCCAGTGAACCGATCGCAAAGCCCGCGTTGCGTGCCGAAACCAGATAGCCGGTCCCCGCGTGGACGAGGCCGCCTTTCGGAGTCCACGTCAGGGTGTAGCCCGGAGCGTCGATCTTCCGATCCACCTTGCCAGTCTCGACATCGATCAGCGAGATCCGTTTCGTGTTGCTGGCCGCGACGAACTTGCCGTCCGGCGAGAACCCGACCGCGAGATCGGGGTCGAGCGTTTCTTTGAAAACGTGCACGGTTTTCAGACGAAACGCGTCGGCGATGTACGTGCCGGACGCGCTCGCGGCGACGGCCACGTTCTCGCCGTTCGGTGCCCAGGCGATGCTGTAGATCGCCGTGCCATATTCGGTGTTTGCGAGGAGCTTCGACGCGGCCACGTCCCAAACGCCGACGAATCCACTGCCTCCACCGCCCGTCAGCAACTTCGTTCCGTCCGGCGACCAGGCCACGAGCGTCGCGGTACTCTTGGGGTCGCGCAGAACCCGGACGACCTGGCCGCTCGCCACGTCCCAGACCCGCGTCGAGTAGTATCCGGCCGAAGCGAGGTAATGCCCGTCCGGCGACCACGCCACGTTGTGAACCGCCCCTTCGTGGCCGACGAGCATCTTGTCGAAGGCCCCGGTCTCGGCGTCCCAAAGTCGAATGTGCCCATCGTAGCCGGCCGTGGCGAAGCGTTTGCCGTCGGGCCGGGCGGCCATGTGCGTCACGAGGTAGCGGTGTCGTTTCGTCTCGAGGGTCCAACTCCGGACGTTCTTGAGTGGCGTCGGCCGAACGACCGTGGCCCAGGGGCTGAGCGCCGTGCCGGGCTTGGCGAGGTCGGCGGGATCGCCGACGAGCGGGAACCCCGCCTTGGCCTTCGGCAATTTCGCCTGCCCGAACGCGGGAGCGGCGGCGAACGCAAGCAAAACAATTGATGCGAGCGTGAGCCGGGAGAGTCGGCCGGGAGTCATGGGTGCGCCCTGGTGTGCGGGCATCAGCATATCACGCCGTGGCCGGCGAAGGAATGGTTATGTCCTTTCGAGCAAACGCATACCGGTTTTAATCTGCTCGGCCACCAACTTCGGACTGGTGGTGGAAGACACGGCCAGAAAGTAAGATTCGGCCGTTCCCGTCAGTTCGAAGTCGAGCACGAATCGCGCGTCGTCGGGGAAGTGCCGGATTTTCATCAGCATGAGCGCGAGCAAACGAGCGGCGACTCTCGGTTCGGTCGATTCGAGAAACTTTTGGACCATCTCCGTCGAAAGGTGCGAAAGGTTCCACCCGACTTGCGCCATTCGAATATGTAGGCGAAGTTCGTCGAGCGTCTGCCATTTGCAGATTTGATCCGGCACCAAAGTCATCAAGCGATCCGAGAGCTTAGGCCCCACAGTCTCCTGGACTGCTATATCGGGATCGGCAACCCGCGCTCGCTGACGAAGGGCGGCGATACCCGGCGAATCGCCGTGGTGTTCGCGGAGCGGAAGTTCGTGAGCTTGACGGCGTTGTCGCGACCGTTCGAGGGACTTTTTCCGTTGCTCGGCCTTCTTCTGAGAATTGGCGGCCATAAACGCACTCCTTGCGATTGGACTTGAACGATATCGTAGGCAACGGCCGGAAAATGCTCAGGGTGCTTGATTGCAACTTGCAGAGAAGTGTCTTGCCGCAGACATGGAGCAAGCCAGTGAGCGGCCTTGCGCCACTCGTCTGTCGATTCAAACACTCGGTCGGGTTGAGCGAGCCCAACCGAAGTGTTCGTCCGATTTCAATGTGGGCGATTGCGATTACTTCGCCTTGACCGTCAGTTTCACGTTCGTGGTGACTTCCGGGATGTCCTTGGCCTTGCCGACGATCTGGAACGTGTGGTCGGCCACTGTGGCGGCATCGGGCGCCGCCTTCAGGGTGATCGTCGCGCTGCTCTTGTCGGCCGGGATGGTCATGTCCTTCGTGTCGACCGTCACGCCTTTCGGCAGGTTGTGGACTTCGAGCATGACGACGTCCTTGAAGTTGTCCCGGTTGACGTTGACCATGATTTCGTCGGTCTTGTCCTGAGTGATCGTCTGCGACGAGGCCGTGGTGACGGTGAGCTTGCGTGTGTCGCCAGACCGGCCGCTCGTGGACGGGGCCGTCGAACTGGCCTTCTCGCATCCGATCGGGCAGAGGATTCCGACGGTGAGAGCCGAAAGATAGAGCATTCGCATGTGTTTGTCTCCAGTTGAGAACGTCGGGCTTGGGGCGGAATGAAGTGAGTCCAATGCAATTGGCGTTCCACAAATCCGCACGGCCCGGCACATGAACTGCCGTCAGGTTGTTTGCGAAGCGGGCCGCCCTGGGATGCGGCCGTCGAGCAAACTCAACGGAGACGTGCCATGACGAGTGATTCACCGGTCCATGCCGAAGACGTGTTGCCGGTTCGCAGTCGAATAAGTTGGGCCGCCATACTCGCCGGATCGGTGCTGGCGATCGCGGTCTATTTTCTCCTGACCCTGTTGGGATCGGCGATCGGCCTCTCGCTGAATGGGAACGTCGCCGACCGAAGTTTGGGAATTGGGGCCGTCGTCTGGGCCATTCTGGTGACGGCGGGCTGTCTGTTCCTTGGCGGATTCGTCGCCAGTCAACTGACGACGGGCGAAAATAAAACGGAAGCGGCGATGTACGGCCTGCTCGTATGGGCAGCCGTCTTCGCAGCGTTGATCTGGCTGATGGCCACCGGCGTTCGCGCCGGGTTCAACGCGATCGTTCAAGTCGCGAGCGGAACCAATGCGGTGGCGCAGAACACCAACGGGAACTGGGAAGACGTGGCCCGCCGTGCCGGCGTCTCGCAGGACGAGATCAACCGGGCCCGCGGGACGATCAAGAACGCTCCCGAGAACGCCCGGGCGGCGGCCAACGATCCGGCCAACCAACAGGTCGTCGAGGAAAACACGACCAAGGCGGCGTGGTATGCCTTCATCGGTACGCTGCTGTCGATGATCGCGGCCGCGGTCGGCGGCATGGTCGGATCGGGCCCGCACCTGCGAATCTTCTCCGTTCGGGTGGCTCGAACGGGAGCGCTCGATCGTCGGAACGAGTTCGTTCGGACCTCTTGACGCGTGAGTGCTTCGGTCAAGGCTGGCCGGTCGAAGGTGCTGGGAGACCAGCGCGCCTTCGACCGGCCAGCTTCGTTCATTTGGGTTGCGGAGCGACAAAGTGG
>JANLUE010001023.1:0-5673 GCA_031363325.1 Gemmataceae bacterium | reverse complement strand
CAAGGCGGTCGTGATCGACGATGCCCAGTACCGCTTCTGGGACAAATGGACCACGGACGGCAAGCGACCGGTCGTCTTCGCCGTCCGTGGTCCATTTGTCCCAGAAGCGGTACTGGGCATCGTCGATCACGACCGCCTTGCTCTTCCGCTCTTTGTCGGCCTTGTCGCGTTTCTTGTGGACTTCATCGTCCGCGTCGGGCCAGGTCCAGGCGATGCAGCACACCGTCTTGGAATCGGCCGACCACTTCAAGGCGCTCGGTGCCATCGGCATGGTCGAGACGCGCCGAGCTTCGCCGCCGGCCGGCGAGATCAGGTAAATTTGTGGCCCTTCGTCGCCGGCCCGCTGGCTCGTGAACGCGATCCATTGGCCATCCGGCGACCACTTCGGCCCGCCATTCTTGCCGGTCGTGTTGGTCAACTGCTTCTGCGTCTTGCCATCGGTCGACAGGAGCCACAGGTTCGACGAACTCTCGTCCTTCTCGACGTCCCAGGTGGTGACATCCACGACGCACCAGTCACCCGCCGGCGCGATCGACGGCGCACCAATTCGCTTGAGCTTCCACAAATCGTCGGCGGTCATGGGCCGTTGCTCGGCGAACGCCGGGGCCGCGAGGCAAATCAAGAGAAGTGACGGTCGGAGCATGGAGGTCGCTCGATGGAGAAGGGATTGAAGGGGAGGATACCGGGGCGACCAGTGTTCTGTCGACCTTAATCTGACGGGGCACACGAATTCGGGCCTCAATGTCGCAAGTCGCCCCGACACCGGCCTCGCTCGAAATCGGCGAACGCGAACTCGCCCCATTCCGTGCCCTCGTGTTTTTCAGCGAATGGCAACGTCGGCGAACGAGCGGTTCTCGTTTCAAATCGATCGGAATGTAGTAGTGCGGGCTCTGTACATTAACCTGGTCGCCCCGTTCTTGGACGCGACATGTCTCTCCTCTCTCGCCGGGAACTCTGGGCCGCGTTGGCTGGGGCCAGTGTGCTTCCCGCCCTCGCGATCGAGCCGATTCGCCGCACCGGTCGGCCGAAGATGCGGCTGTCGCTGGCCGCGTATAGCTTCCGCGATTTGCTGCTACTCAAGAAGCAACCGAAGCCCGAATGGAGGCTCGCGGACTTCATTGACTTCGCGGCCGCCCAGGAGATCGACGCGGTTGAACTCACGGCCTATTACTTCGCCGAAACAACCCCCGAGTATCTGGCGAGCCTGAAGTCTCGCTGCACCCGGCTCGGGTTGGATGTGAGCGGGACGGCCGTCGGCAACGATTTCTGCGTCGCCGACCCGGCGCGATTGAAGAAGGAAATCGCCGACGTCAAGGCGTGGGTCGAGCACACCTCGCGACTCGGCGGCAAGACGATCCGAATCTTTGCCGGCACGAAGCCAGCCAGCGACACGGAAGAGGCCGCCCGCGGCCGAGCGGTCGAAGCGATCCAGGAAGCGTGCGATCACGCGGCGAAGTACGGCATCTTCCTCGCACTCGAGAACCACGGCGGCATCACGGCCACGGCCGATCAGATGCTCGCCATCGTGAAGGTCGTGAAACACGAGGCCTTTGGCGTGAACCTGGACACGGGCAACTTCAACACGCCGGACCCCTACCTCGACCTGGCGAAACTCGCCCCCTACGCCGTCACCGTGCAAGTTAAAACGGAAGTCACCGCCGCGGGCAAGAAGACCGAAGACGCCGACTTGAAGCGCCTGACCGACATCCTTCGGGCCGCCGAGTATCGCGGCTACGTGGCCCTGGAATACGAAGCGAAGGAAGACGCGAAAACGGCCGTCCCCCGCCACTTGGCCGAGTTGAAGAAACTCCTGGCGTGATTGGCGGACTCCATGCTCCTATCGCTCCATCGGATCCCGGTCGAGCGGGCACTACAATCGGGAACAGTGCCCAGTCGATTGCGAGATTCGCGATGTCATGCGACGAAGAGGACTACGGAGAAAGAGAATTCGACCGCGCGCCACTTCCAAGGCACCACAACGAGCCAAGCCACCGAAAGCGAAAGAAATCCGGCCTGACACTTGGAATCCTCGCCGTGACCCTGGTTGTGTGCTGCGGAGGAGGCGGAGCGGCACTGTATGTCTTTCGTGCCTACGCCAATGACGGCCGGGACCGAGTTGTGTCGCAAGTCAGACTGAATTGGATCGGCAAAGCGTTGCACGAATACCACGACAAACACGGGGGCTTTCCCACGGATTCCTATTCGCCCGATGGCAAACCCCTTTTGAGTTGGCGCGTCCACCTCTTGCCCTATGTCGAATCGGACAAACTCTACAAGCGATTCAAACTCGACGAGCCGTGGGACAGCCCGAACAATCTCAAACTCCTGGACGAAATGCCGGATGTCTACACGGCACCAGATCGGATGAGTGGTCGATCGAATCGCACTTTTTTTCAGGGCTTCTCGAACCCCGGCACTCTGTTCGGGCCACCGTTGGGCGTGCCGCCAGGTTGGGTCGATCCGCGTGCACGGGCCGTCAATCCAGTTGGCGTAAAGATCGCAGCGATCATGGACGGCCCCGCGAACACGATCGCCGTCGTGGAGGCCGGCGAGCCAGTCGAGTGGACGAAGCCCGAAGACCTGGACGCGAGCCCGGGCCAACCGTTCCCGGCGATCGGCGGCGTTCGACCGAAAGCGAAACGGGCCAACGTACTCTTTGCCGACGGTTCCGTTCGCGAGTTGCGCAAAGCGGACTTCGACGGGTTCTGGCGGCCGCTGACGACCATCAACGGCGGTGAAGTGGTGAACCTGGAAGCCATCGAATAACTCACGCCGCACGGGCACTACAATTCCGACAGACTCCCCATCGGTTCGCGAGATTCGCCATGGCTCGATACGACGACGATGAAGAAGACCGGCCGCGTCGACGGTCGCGCCGAGACGACGATTTCGACGACGAACCCCAGCCGCGCCGCCGCTCGCGCGTAGACGACGATGTGCGCCGACCCAAGCCGAAGAGCAACGTCGTCTTGATCCTGGGGATCGTCGGCGGCATTCTGTTGCTCTGTTGTGGCGGTGGCGGCGTCGCGATCTATTTCATCAGCCAGAAGGTGTCGACCACCACCGAACAGGTCGTCAGCTCCAACAATTTGAAGGAAATGGGTCTCGGCATCGCGAATTACGAAGCCGCGAACGGGGGGTTTCCAACCAACTCGTATTCGCCCGATGGCAAGCCGCTCCTGAGTTGGCGCGTCCACTTGCTCCCCCACACCGGCCATGCGCCCCTGTATCAACGCTTCAATCTGAAAGAACCGTGGGACGGGCCGACAAACAAGAAACTCCTGGACGAGATGCCGTTGATGTACGCGACCGCGAAAGAACGCGGCGGCGGTAGGCGTTCCAATCGCACCTACTATCGGGGTTTTTCAAATCCCGGCACGTTCTTCGGCCCGCCCACCGGGGTCGCGCCCGGTTGGATCAACCCGGCCGCCCAGCGTGACGTTCCCGTGGGGCACCGCGTCGCCAACATCACGGATGGTACCGCGAACACGATTGCAGTCGTCGAGGCGGGCGACCCGATCGAATGGACGAAGCCGGACGATCTGGACGCGAGCCCGGGCCGGCCCTTTCCGGCGATCGGCGGACCGTTTCCCAAGTCCGAAACGGCGAACGTCTTGATGGTCAATGGCGAAGTCCGTGCCCTCCGTAAACTCGACCTCGAAGCGATCTGGCGGCCCATGTCCACGATCGCCGGCGGCGAAGTCGTCAACCCGCGATAGCGAGCGACCCCATGGCCCTTTGGCTTTGCAAGCAGGAACCGGACTGTTACAGTTTCGACGACCTCGTTCGCGATGGCGCGACGAGCTGGGACGGGGTGTCGAACGCGTTGGCTCGCAAGCACTTGCGGGCGATGAAGCCGGGGGATCGCGTGCTGTACTACCATACCGGCAAGGAAAAGGCGATCGTCGGCGAAATGGTTGTCGCTGGCGAGCCCGAAACGGACCCGGATGGTGAGGACGAAAAGGCCGTCGCGGTCCCGATGAAGCCCGTCCGCAAATTCGATTCCGCTGTCACGCTCGCCCAGATCAAAGCCGAGAAACGGCTCGCGACCTGGGACCTGGTTCGCATCGGCCGATTGTCCGTAGTTCCGACGACGGAAGCGCAGTGGCAGCGAGTCGAAGAACTGGCGCGTGGGAAGAAGGCCGCCACGACGAAGCGGGTTCGCGGTGGCGGATGATCTCCTCGTCATTGTTACCAAAGGCGAGTATTTCCGTAGGCGTCGCGCCAGCGAGGTAACCGCCGACGCCATCAATTCACCACCACAAACCAAAACCTTTGGCGAACTCGGGAATCATCGAACAACCGATCCGACTGGTATCTGAACCGTGCAATGCCGCGTGGCGAACATCCTCATTCCTGCCCCATCTCCTTGAGTCGCTGGCGGACCCACGGGTCGCTGGCGGCGAGGCGGCTCAGGTCGATCGAGCCACGCGACTTGCCAAGTTGGTTCAGCGTGAACACGCCGATGAAGAACAGGATCGCGGCACCGATGAAGGCCATGATCCCGAACTCGACCATGCCGAACGCGTCCAGGCCCTTCTCATTCATATTGTCGATCGTGACCGTCGGGGCCGAACCGTCGCCTTGCATGACGCCATTCGCGTCCGGCTTCATTCCGACCGACCGCAGCGCGGCTGCTTGAAGCGGATCGAGTTCGTAGTAGAGGGTCGTCGAGCCGTCGGCGTTCTTGACGGACTTGGTCGCGTTCTGGCCGAGGGCCGTCGACGAAAACAGCGTGATCGTACAGGCGATCGCCAGGAGGAAGCGCATGGGACGACTCGCAAAGTTCAGGCGGCACGATGATCGGTTCGACGCCAACCCGCCTATCGGTATGTAGAACGCCCTTACGTTCCGCTCAACCGAAACAATCGGAATTGCGGACCGCATCTCTCCGGAGGGCCGCCATGTCCCGTTTGTCGATCCTCGGCCTCGCCCTGTTCCTGCTTTCGACGCCAACCGCGTTTGGCGACGACCCTCCGAAGAAGTGGGACCTCGACCACGTCCTCGAAGAATTGACGCTCCACCCGAAAGACGCGTACCTGCAATACGTCGCCCTGCAACTGGGCCGACGCGAGAACCGGGACCAGGAAGTCATCGCGATCGTCGAGCGTCTTCAGCCAGGACAGAATCGAGGTCGTCGCGATCAGACCAACCTGTTCGCGACGTTCACCGGGGCGCTGGCCATTCAGGAGAGCCTGCAACTCGACACGATGCGCGGCGACAATCGCCGACCGAACATTAAGGACGGCGTCAAGCGCAAAGGCGAAGACCCGGCCGTCCCGGTCGCGATCGGCAAGTTGCTCGGGCCGGCCCAGAAGAGCCACCCGTGGGCGACTCTGCTCGGCACCAAGAAGCCGGTAATCGGGCCGATGGCCAACCTCGTGCCCGAGGAATTCTGGTTCGCCGAAGTTCGTTCGATCACCAAGGCGAATGAACTGAGCGGCCTCGGCGAGATGCTCGGCGGCCACGCGTTCACACAGGCCCTGGGCGAAGCGAACTCGCAACTCACGCAAGAACGCATCCGCGCCCAGCTCGGCCTCATGCAACTTCCACCGAAATTGCTTGATGGCATCAAAATCGAAGGGATGGCCCTGACCGGAAGCGACCTGTTCCACGGCGAAGGGAGCGACATCACGGTCCTGATTCAGTGCGACGGGCTCGTGGCGGCGCTCG
>JANLUE010001014.1:0-1356 GCA_031363325.1 Gemmataceae bacterium | reverse complement strand
TTCGCGTAGCGCACGATGGCACCGACGAATCCGGTTGCTGTCTCTTCGATGACGAGACCCGGTTCGATCGGGAGTTGCGGCACTGCGGCAGGGCCGCGCTGCAACCGGAAGTCGGCGAGCACGTCGTTCCCGTACCGATCGCCGCCCACGTCGTCTGTCACCCCTCGACGCTAGCTCGCCGTGCGGAGCCCAGCGGGAAGGCGCGACCTAGAAGTCGAAGCCTCCGCCGAAGTCGCCGCCACCGAAGTCGCCGCCACCCCCGAAGTCTCCGCCGCCGCCGCCAATGTCACCTCCGCCTCCCGTGTCTCCGCCGTAGTCGCCGCCCGAATAGTTGTCTTCGTTGAAGTTTCCGTTGTCGCCGACCGCCTCGCTCCCGGAGGCACCACCACTCTCTCCCGCGTTGGCGCTCGACGAATGACCGCCCATGAAGTGGTCGTACATCCACATGCCAGCCGCCGCTCCGAAGAGCCCGCCCAACATGCTGGAAAAGAACCCGCCCCCGCCCCCACCGTATCCGCCGCCCATACCACCCCCCCCACCCATTCCACCGCCACTGAAGGCCCGGACTACGGCGATGACCAGCCAAACGCCGAGCAGGGCCGCGATGCCCATGCAAATGTAAGTTCCCAAGTTCGACCCTCCCGAGTTCTCGGTCTTGGAGTCCGAAGTCGCGGACGTGGGCTTCGTCGTGGTCGAAGTTGTCCCAAAGTCCTTCGGCAGGTGTCGGGACGTGTACTCCATCGCCGAGACCAGCCCCTCGTCGCGAATCTTCTGCTGTTCGGCTTCCGACTTGCCGGCCTTCTTCGCGTCGGCCGCCGCACCCAGGGCCGTGCCCAGGATCTTGCGCGCTTCCGTGCGATTGGTGGACGTAAAGAACTTGCCCATCGTTTCGGTGGTGAGCACCGAAATATGCCCGGGCTGTCGGTTGATCAGGATCACGACGCCCTTGTCATCGCGGGCTCGAGCCAGCGACCAGTCCTTCCAGAACGCTTCCTTGTCCTTGGTGCCGTCGAGCTTTTTCTGGTCGTCGTCGCTCAATTTCTGGTACGTTTCAACGTGGACCTCTCGGCCTTCCCCGCCGCGATTGTCCGCGATGATTCGTTTGGCCTTCTCGATGGCGTCGGACGAAAACGCCGACGCGCCGTCTTCGACGATCAACCGGGCCGGGGCATTCGTGGCCGGCTTGCTGGCGAGGGCCGAACCACCGACCAGGCCCGTCAGGGCGATGGCCGTGGCCAATGTTCGCAGGAACGCAGTCATGGCGTGAACTCCGTGGGAGTCGCGGGTCCGTCGATGCTTCAATTCATTATTCGATACGGGGCGGGGTCTATTCAAGCAAATCCGTCGCCGACCGGG
>JANLUE010000994.1:0-4822 GCA_031363325.1 Gemmataceae bacterium | reverse complement strand
TGAACAATAACAGCAGCCAGCTCATCCAGAACAGCCGTGCCGACCAGAGGACCCATTCCGGGTAGGCTTGGCCATCGGCCGTTGAGTCAACCTCGACGAACTTGCCCGTGTCCGGGTGACGGGCGACAATGGTTCCGTCGGGCTTGTTGCCAAAGTCGAACGTCGAAAACTTCTTGCCCGAGGTTCGGTCCTGAAAGTACGGGGATTGACGATCGTCGCGACGATCGTCCGACCCGGTCCTCCAGTTGTGGAGCTCCGGGTAATAGAGTTGACGTACTTGAAAGACGTTCACGGGCGGCAATCGCCCCGAAGACACGATCGCCGCGCCCGCCCCGAGGCAGATGAGCACATTGACGAGCGGCCCACCAATGGCTGTCACGAAATTGGCCCGGGCCGTGTGCGGCACCGCGCAAAAGGCCAGTCCGCCGAGAGGCCACATCAAGATTTCTTCCGCTTCCCCGTCCATTCGTCGCGCGGCGAAACAATGGCCAAACTCGTGCAACAGGATGATTAGAAAGAGCATCACCACCCAAATCAAGGTGTGCTCGAGCAGGCTCTCCTTGCCGTTGGGCATGGACCAAACGCGCAGCAACATGGCCAACGTGATCACGATGTACAGGACGTGCAGCTTGACCTGGATGCCAAAGGCCCGGAACAACGGAATCGACCAACTCATCGGATCGCGCATGGCTTCACCACTCACCCGGCCCGCGGCGTGAGAACGCGGAGGGTTCGGGATGAAGAAATCATAGCAGTGCGTGCGGCGGAGTGCGAGGGAACCGTGGCTTGGCGGGGCCGCGGTCACTTCCCGTCGATCGTCACGCCGACTCGTCTTCGAGTCGACGATAGAAGAACGCGCTCCCGTCGAGCGAACCATTCGAGCTGCGCGCGTAGGCCGGAATGTCGCCGGCCAAGACGTATCCCAGGCGCTCGTAGAGGCGACTGGCCGGATCGCCGACCCGCGTGTCGAGAACGAGGAGAGTTCGACCAGCCTGGATGGCCGCCCGTTCGAGGGCGCGCATGAGTTCGGACCCGAGGCCGCGTCGTCGGGCGGACGTGTGCACCAGGAGCTTCTGGACCTCGGCCCGATGAGCGCCGTTCGCTTGACCGGCGAGCGCGAGTTGGACGGAACCGACGATCCGACCCGCGTCGCGCGCGACGAACAACAGGCGAGACCCGCGTGCCAGGCCCGGAACCAAACCGCTCCAGTAGGCCGTCGCCGCGTCGACAGACAGCGGTGCCAGGAAGCCGACCGAAGCATTGTCCGCAACCGAATCGATGAGAAGGGTGACGAGGCCCGCTCGATCGGCATCGCCAATTGAGGTGAGTTGTTCGATGGTAGGGGCTGGACCCATGTGCGTAACCAACGTGTACGCGCTACATCAACTCGAAAGGCTTTCTAAACCGATTGGGTTCGAAACCTGGAGTTCGACCCGAACCTCGATCGGCACGAAAAAAACATCTTTGCGTTTTTGGGCCGGAAACGAAATCGACCCCGCCGGCCATCCGGAGGGGTCGCGTTATTCTGTTACTGGCCCGCCCAATGTTGGCGCGGGGAAAAATACTTAGTATCGGCGACCGCCACCGCCGCCGCCCCCACCGTAGCCCCCGCCACCGCCGCCGCCCCCGCCGTAGCCGCCCCGGCCACCGCCGCCGCCACCCCCACCGTAGCCGCCACCACCGCCACCGCCGCCCCCACGGGGACGATCTTCACGAGGACGGGCCTCGTTCACAGTCAGGGTGCGGCCCATGAACTGGGCCCCATTCATGCTGGCGACGGCTTGGTCGCCACCATCCGCCATTTCCACGAACCCGAAGCCCCGGGAACGCCCGGTCTCGCGGTCCATCATCACCTGGGCGCTGACCACGGTTCCGAACTGGCCGAAGGCCTGTTGGAGGTCTTCGTTCGTGGTCGCGAAGGCCAGGTTTCCGACATACAACTTCTTGCTCATACTGACTGATCCTGCGGGCCGCGCGGGCCCAGTGAGAAACGGTCCGCGGCCAGCGAGGCCTGACGGACGGAGGCGACCGATGCTCTAACGCGGACCGAACGAACGGATCGTCCGGGGTATTCCGCGGCGGTACGGGATTGACGAGCTTGGGTGGCCGTGAGACGGAAGGGACTCAAAGCGAACAGGGCCAAGACGGGTCAAAAGCGCGAGCGGCAGAGCGGTTCGTCGTCTCCTATCGGAGTGGGCACCCGCCCACTCATCATCACAAAGAATAACGTAGACCGTTTCGGAATGAAAGTCCTATTCCGAAAATTCCGCCGGAAATGTCTTGACCACCCGAGGACTGGGCCGGCGTATCATAATTGAAATTGCCGTCACAGGGCCGCGTTCGCATGTCCCAGCCGTACCCCGCCCAGCGCGTCGCCCTGCTCGCGTCGAAGCCCCTGGGCACGCTGCTCATCCACGAGATTTACCGCAGTTTGCAGGGCGAATCGACGATGGCCGGCCTGCCGTGCGTCTTCGTCCGAACCACCGTCTGCGGCCAACGTTGCACCTGGTGCGACACGCCGCACGCCTTCACCGAAGGCATGCTCGTGTCGGCCGACGAGGTCCTCCGTCAGATTTTGGCATTCGACTGCCCGCTCGTCGAAATCACCGGGGGGGAGCCACTTTTGCAAGCGGAAGTGCTTCCCCTCATGGCCAAACTGGCCGACGCGGGGCGAACCGTTTTGCTGGAAACCGGCGGGGCCGAGGACATCTCGGGCGTCGATCGACGCGTCCGAATCATCATGGATTTGAAGTGCCCGGACAGCGACGAACTCGAACGAAATCGCTGGGAAAACCTGGACCATTTGAAAGCGACCGACGAAATCAAGTTCGTCATCGCCAGCCGCCGGGACTTCGACTGGACGGCGCAGGTCGTCCGCGAACATCGGCTCGATGTTCGCTTCACCGTGCTGCTGAGCGCCGTCTTCGAATGCGTCACTCCCTTACAGCTGGCGGATTGGCTCCTCGAATCCGGCCTCAACGTCCGCATGCAACTTCAGATGCACAAGTACATCTGGCACCCGAAGGCCCGGGGCGTTTAGGGCCTTTCAGTTCTTCGGCGGCAACGGAACCAGTTGGATCGCCGGCAGGCCGGGTCGCGTGCCGCTGGCGCCGAGTTTCGGGTCCGGGGTCTTCGGGTCCGCCTTGCCGGTCGGCTTGCCATCGTCCGCGACGAAGCGCACCTTCTGGCCGCTGTAATTCATGACTTCGATCGTGCCCGCCTTCGGGTCCGTCGCGATCGCGTAATACTGGTTGTTCTGCGGCCCGGACTTGTTGTATTTCAACTTGCCCGTCGTTTTGTCGATCGCCATCAACTTCTGAATCTGACCTTCGAAGCCGCCGTTCGCGTTGATCTTCTGATGGTTGGCGCCGGCGATGATCAACGGCAGTTCGTCGAACTGCTCGATCGACACGCTCATGTCCTCGAACTGTTCGTCGGTGTGCCACAGCTTGCGGCCCGTCGCCCGGTCGAACGCGTACATCGTACCGTTGACTTTGACCGAGCGAATCGCTTGCGTGAACACCGGGTTGTAGCCGAAGCGATTCCCCTCGGTGGGTCGATTGAGCACGACGAAGAACTTCTCGGCATCGCCGAAGAGAACGGCATCGTTGACTTTGGCGAGGTGGAGCCCCTTCTTGGCATCGTCGAGCTTCGACTTGAAGACTTCCTTGCCGTCCTCCGAGTTCAAGACGACCACGTCGCCCGCGGCCGTCACGTATCCCGTGTAGTCCGGGTTGTCGCTGCGGAGCATCCAGCCTTCGCCGACATCCTTCTTCCAAACGTCTTTGCCGGTGAGCAAATCGTTGAGTCGAATCGAGACCTTTTTGGAGTCGGCCTCGTCGGCCGAGAGCACGCGTCGACCGAAGAACTTGGCTTTCTTGACGCTGGTGAACGCCGCGCTCGAGTCCGGGATCAAGATTTCAACTCCGTCCGCCGCCCGATAGCAGCGGACCGACGACACCTGGCCGTCCGGGTTGGCGTCGTAGGCGAACACATGGTCGCCATCCCCGATCAAGTTCGTGCGCGGCGAGACGTTGGCCTTCGTCCAGAGCACGGTGCCGCGGGCGTTGTCCTTGGCGACCAGCCCATCGCGGGTCAGGATCACGGTGTACGTGTTTTCGACAACCCACTGCTGGCCGACCTTCGTGGACCAGCCGTCCTGGAACGTGAGCCGTAGGCCATCGGCTTCCATGGCCTGATTGATCGCACCGTTCTGGAGCAACACCGGATTCGGCGTCTGACCGAAGAGATCGACCTCCCAGAGTTTCTTCTTGTCGGCGAGGTCGAAGGCGTGGACCTTGGCGAGCGGGGCCCCGGTGTTCGGGTGGTTGCCGTGCACGGTCACAACCGCGAAGTGCCCCTTGATCTGAACCATTTGCAACGGCACGCCGGCTTGCAGGAACTGGTAGTACCACTGGTGGTAGCCGACGCCGGGGCTCGTCCATTCTTCCTTGCCGGTCACGCGATCGGTGATCTTGATCGCCCAACCCTGGGCTCGACCGGTCATGTCGATCGACAGACGATAGCGTCGGAAGTACGGCAAGGCGTCCTTGCTCATTTCGACGCCCATGAGTTGCCCACCCCCGGCTCCGCCGGAGACCGTTTCACCTGGCCGCATCTTCGGGAACATCCACGTCGAGGCGGGCGGCTCCAGGTAAGGCAGGAAGCGTTTGTCCGTGATGAGGTCGGTGAAGTACTCGGCCCCCGTCTTGCCATCGCGAACGATGGTCTTTGCGTACTTTTTGCCGAGCTCGGCGTACATGCCGACCGCATCGTCCAACAGTCCCTTGCGGATATAGAGGCGGGCCATCGCCTCGACGGC
>JANLUE010001163.1:0-3642 GCA_031363325.1 Gemmataceae bacterium | reverse complement strand
GCGGGTCATTGACTGACTCCGAACACGAAATGGGTCGAGTCGACCCGGCCGCTTACGGCTTGCGCAGTCGGTTCGCCGTATTGTGGCAAGAGATAGACAATGACGCGCTACGCCGACATCAACGTTCGTTGATGCGTTTTTCCCATTCGAGCAAGCGGGCCGCGAAGGCCGGGTGGGGTCGAACGATGGACCGGCGCGTTCGCAGAAATCGCAATGTCTCGTCGCGCGTCCAACCTTCGCGCCGCATCAAGTAGGCGATCGTCACGAACGCACTGCGGCTCACGCCATTGCGACAATGGACGTAGACGATTCGACCGGCCGCCCGTTCGGCCTTGATGAACTCGACTTGTTCGTGCAGCCAGTCGAGTGAGGGAGCGGGCTCGGCGTCGGGGATCGCTCGCCAGCGGTGCGATTCGACTAGGTAGGGGTCGGGGGACTCGCATAGATTCAAGACCGCGCCGGTCCCGCGCGGCGGCCGGTCGACGAACCCGCCGAGCCATAAGCCGTCTTCGACTTCGGAATAATTCGGCGGTTCACGATCGAAGCGACTGGCGAACAGAAGCAGGATCGCCACGCCGAGGACGGCCAGCGACAGGACGATCGTCAGGCCATGTCGGCGCAGCCAGGTTCGCACGTTACACCCGGGGGCCTTTGGCCGGGACCATGCGCAGTCGACCGAGTTCGCTGGGCGACTTGCCGTTCAGGTTCTTCGCGTTGCGGTCGAGCGCTTCGAGGACCGCTCGCTTCCAGGCCGCCCCAGCCGGCGCGCGAAAAAAGAAATCTTCGAGCGGGCCAGCGAGCGGCCCCTTCTTTGGAAGTTTGTCCTTGTTCGCCGGGTACAGAGCGACGATTCGCAAGAACTCCTTGTTCGATTCTTCCGCCTTGTCCTGATGGGCCAGCACGATGCCGCGACCGAGCCCCGTGAGCACGACCAGCATATTGCGATGTTGAACCGTTTCCTTGCCGGAGAGTTGCAGAGCCTCGAACCGTCGAGCCACGTCCGCATCGAACAGCCGCAGCGCCTCGTCGGATCGGCCCGCGTCGACCAGGAGCTCGGCCAACTCGAGGATGCGTTCCTGGGCGATGTCCGTCTTCAGGTTGCGGTCCGTCAACTGCTTGCGCAGTTCGCGTTCCTTGAGCGCGCTCGGCGCGGGATCGACGTCGGCCAGGGCATCGTCCGGGTTGCCGAGCACGGCCCGCGGCGTCGTCGCCCAGTGCAAAGCCATACCAGCGCCAGCCGCCAGAATCGCAAGCCCCGCGACCAACGCATAGCGCCGGCGATTTCGCTTGATCGATACGATTGGCATCACGCCGGTCGAAGTCGAACCAAGGCCAGGGAAGAAGGCACTCGCGCCGATGGGGGCCGCGCCGGCCTGGAGGCGCACGAGGTCGTTGAGGACTTCGCGGGCCGACTGATAGCGATCGGCCGGGCGCTTTTGCATCATCCGATGCACGACCGCACATAGATCCGCCGGCAAGTCGGGTCGGAGTGAGTTGAGCGGGCGCGGTTCCGCTTGAACGTGCTGCAAGGCGACATCGAACGCGGTCGCCGCCTGGAACGGCGGCTCGCCGGCGAGCATGTGATAGGCCGTCACGCCGAACGAATAGATGTCCGAACGCGGGTCGACCGGCTGGCCGCGAACTTGTTCCGGCGACATGTAGAGCGGCGTCCCCATCGTCACGCCGCTTTGAGTCAGATGCAACGGGGCCTCGGTCGCGAAGCAACGCGACAGGCCAAAGTCCGTGACTTTCACTTCCCCCTTCTTCGACAGCAGGATGTTCTCCGGCTTGATGTCGCGATGCACGAAGCCGAGTTCGCCCGCCCGATCGAGTGCGGCCGCGACCTGACGCAGAATCTCGAGCGCGACGGGCACGTCGGGGATGCCGCGTTTCTCGAGGAGATCGCGCAGCGTTCGGCCATCGACGTATTCGAGGGCCATGTAGTGCAGCCCGTCGGCCGAGCCGATGGCGTACACCTGCACGATGTGCGCATGCGTTATGTTGGCGACGGCTTCCGCTTCCGCCTGGAAGCGCCGGAGCGCCGTCGTGTCGGCCGCCAGCTCCGAACGCAGAATCTTGATCGCGACCTGGCGCTTAAGCGACCGTTGTCGCGCGAGATAGACCTGGCCCATCCCGCCAATGCCGAGCCGACGCACCAGCTCGAAGTCTCCGAGAATGCGGCCGGACAGTTCGTCCGGCGGGTGTGTGGCGTCGGGTTCAGTGGAGGAGTCGCCCATCGGCGGTCATTGTACGGTTGGGCCGATCGTGGCACGGGGCCAAAAACATTTCAAGTGCCTCGATACGACGGCCCAATGCCACGCGACCATGGGTGGTACGACCTGTCACTCAAGCTGCTGGATTGAATCTCAAAGCGCGGCGGGCCTGGGCAGCGCGGGCGAAACCGCGGTGCCCAGGCCCATTTCGCTCTCCCCCGCACATCACGCCAAAATTGCTTGAACCGGCTTGCCGGCCTTGTCGACGATGCGAATCGGCCGCTTGGTTGGGGTGTCGTTTTCCTTCGTGTAGTCGATGCCCAACAGCGTGCAGATCGTGGCCAGGAAGTCGCGGGCATCCGTCTTACCATCTTCGACGGTCGCGCCTTCTTTGTCCGTTCGGCCGTACACCGTCCCGCCCTTCAGGCCCGCGCCGAACATCGCCAGGCTCCAGGCCTTCGGAAAGTGATCGCGGCCGGGCTTGGCACCCTTTGTGTTGATGTTCGGCGTGCGGCCGAACTCGCCCATGACGATGACCAGGGTCGAATCGAGTAGGCCGTGGTCTTTCAGGTCTTTCAGCAGCGACGAGACGCCGTTGTCGATCTTCGGTAACAGGTTGTTCTTCAATCGATCGAAGTTGTCTTGATGTGTGTCCCAGCCGCCCAGTGAAACTTCGACGAATGGCACGCCGACTTCGATGAGCCGACGGGCCATGAGGCATCCCTGGCCGAAGTTGTCGGTTCCGTAGGCGGACTTGAGCGCGGATGGTTCGTTGGAGAGATCGAACGCTTTCGCTTCTTTCGATTGCATCATCGTGACGGCGCGGGCGTAGGTCGTCTTGTGATCGTTGATCGAGTCGGCCTGATAGTCGTGGTAGAACGCCGACTCGAGTTCCTGCAAGAGCCCAACTCGATTGTCGAACTGTTTACCCTTTACTTGCGAAGCCAGATCCTGCACGCCCTTGTTGGGATCGTTGACGATGAGCGGCTGGTGTTTTGGCCCGAGGAAGCCGCTGCCGTAACTTCGGTTTCCAATCGTGACGAAGTTCGGCATGGCGGCCGCCTTCGCGCCGATCTCGCTGGCGACGATCGAGCCGATCGACGGATAGACGAGCCCGCCCTGACCTTCGCGGTACCCGGTGTGCAGATTGTACTTCGCGCGGGGATGGGCCCCTTCGGCCGTGCTCATGCCGCGAAGCAGAACGCCCCGATCCATCCAGCCGGCCACCTTCGACAGATGCTCGCTGATCTGAATGCCGCCCGCTGAGGTCTTGATCGGCTTGAAGTCGCCGGCCCCCTTGCTCTCGGGCTTCAGGTCCCACGAATCCTTGTGGCTACATCCCCCGTCCTGCCAGACGAGAACGCAGTTCTTGACCTTGGCCTTCGGGTTCGCTTTCGTCTCGGCCGCGCGGGCGGCGAGGACGTTCATC
>JANLUE010001157.1:0-2285 GCA_031363325.1 Gemmataceae bacterium | reverse complement strand
GTCGTACGCGAACGTCGTCCCGTGGTTGAGCCGATCGTACGTCGCCGTCACGTTCCCGGCCGCGTCGTACAGCACCGTCGACCGCTGATTGTTGCCGTCCAGCGTCGCCGTCCGCCGATCCAACGCGTCGTAGGCGTACGTCGTCCAGTTCCCCGCCGGGTTCGACATCCCGACCACGTTCCCGACCGCGTCGTACACCGTCGTCGCCACGCCTAACTTCGCATCGGTCGTCTTGGTCCGCCGATTCAGGTCGTCGTACTCGAAGTTCGTCAGCCGCAGCTTGGCGTCCTTCGCCTGCGTCAGATTGCCCTTGGAGGCCTACCCCGTTCTGTCGAGTTGTCTCAGTGAATCTAGTTGCTGCCGAAACAAGTCAAATACAAGTTCGCACTCCGTTTTTTTGCATACACTGCTTTCTCCTAAGAACATCATGGCCTTTACTAAGTGTGTTGTGTAGCCATAGTCATCATTTTCCATCAGACTTGCACGCGCTGCAAATAGACGTGAAGCCGATTGATAGAGCACATCAGGATTTCGATACCAAATAGTTTCTGCGCATTCAAAGAGTTTGTCTGGACTGATTGCGTCAGCTCTGGGCTCAACATTCGCGATAGATCGAATCAGTTCTTCCCCATCGATTGTAGTTGACTGTCGAGCAATTTCCACTACCGATTTTGTTGCCCAGGTTAATGCTTGCGATAAATGCGATGGCTCGAGCGCATTGATTAGGCTCGCGGCCCAAAACGCATTCTCCGCTTTGTATTCCGACCGCGCCTTCTCAATCAATTCGGTCATTTCGGAGCTCCTTCGATTGGGCCGCGTAGGACTGGGCGAATGACTTTCAGTGCGTCAGGGCCAACGATCCACTCAATTTGCCAATAACGCGTGACGATGGCACCTTCAGTTCTTTCTGGGATATGCGCGATCTCGCGAGGTTTAATCTTGACAGTCGGATCCGGCTGTAGTTTATCTGTCGCGATCTCGATTTCGGTCAGAAATCGATATTCGGTGCCTCGCACTGGAGGACGTGTGTCCAAGAAAACTTCAAGCGGCGTTCTGATTCCTGCTCTCAATGGACCATAGGAGCCCTCCGCGATGTCAGTTCGTGTAACGAAGGTTCCTCCAGCTCCTCCGGCCGACAGTAGTCCAGTCTGTGAATTCCGAACGCCAGTTCCTGGACGGTTCAAGTCGACCGGGACAGTTGTAACTGTATAGACCCGAACGCGATCCGATACACAGGGATTTGGACCAACGTTGTTCGAGTTCTGTCCTGTAGGCGAAGTTGGGCTCGGCATCGGTCTGTGCTGACTCTCCCACGGCCAAGGGATCGTCGGTGACATTGGCCGAATTGGAAGGGGCCTCATCAGCCCGTTCCCATCCAGCCCATTTCCGCCAATTGGCAGAGCGATCCCGGGACTGCTCGGCCTTCCGCCAATGTCGCTGGTCGGTGGTTTCCAAGCGACAACCCCGTCCAGTGCAGCATCCGGAGGGCGGAAATTTGGAGGGGCGATCCCACCTGGCCCAAAACCGCCACGCGGTATAAATCCCGCGATTCCAATTGGAGCAAATGCTCCAATCGCCTGCATTCCCGGCGACTTCGGATGTAAGATTGCCTCGACATGATTTAACACTCCGCCGATCACATTGGCCCGCGCCCACGCGGCGGCGGCTTCCCGATCCCAGCCTTGTCGCATCAGGCGATCCATGTCCGCCGCGATCCGATCGGCTTGCATCTGTTCTTCGGCCAGCACGGCGTCCGCACTCGCCTTTCGCTGCATTTCTTCTCGTATCCGTCGCTCGCGTTCTTCGGCTTGCAGTGCTTCTCGGCGCTGTTCCTCCAACTTCCGCACGATGTGCTCGGCGCGTCGGCGCGCCACCGCTTCCGATTGCGAACCGTCCAGGCTGGCCGTCGCAGGCGAACTGTAGTCGCTCAGTAATCGGCTATTTCGTTGTGCCAATGTTCGGAAGTATTCGTCGACGGCGTTTTGGAACTTGCTCGTCCAGATCGTCTTGCGCTCCCAGATCGTGTCGTCGTCATCGACCATGATGAGCGGGGAAGGCGAAAAGACCCCGTGAACGATCGGATCAGTCCAACTCGAGTCGCCCGAATATTTCTCGAGCCGATGTTTGAAGCGGCGCTCGGCTTGTGGATCGACCCATAACAGAAGGTGATCGTCTTTGACGGGCACAATTTCATGAGGGATCGATTGATCCGAGCGCGTCAGCCAATTGGACCAGCGCTCGGCATTCGACCGCGACTTGAACAGCAGCCATTGCCCACTCGGGTC
>JANLUE010000950.1:0-7562 GCA_031363325.1 Gemmataceae bacterium | reverse complement strand
GGGGCAGGACCACCCAGCTTGGTGGCCGGTCAACATTCGTTCGAGCGCTAGCCTCCCTCCGCCGAACGAACTTCGCGATCTTCCACTCGAAGTGTTGATCGAAATCCTCACCTCGGCCAGGCCCCTCCATCGGGTCTTCGCGGAGTACCTCCGTCGACGTGGCAAGGTGAGCGGTTCGGCGATATCGCCAAGTGTCGATCCGCACCGGCGCGTGGACACGAGTTCGTTTCTCTTGCAGCGCACTCGACGCGTCGCCTGGGCGCTGTCGGCGCTTCGCGAACGGTTGGAGCGGCCCGTCGCCACGGCGGATTCGCTGGAATGGCGATTGCGCGGTCCAGTCGGCGCGACGGCACTCGCGCACGCCCTGCTGAAAGAACAGGTTTCCGACGTTGAGCGTGTGTTCGTACTTTCCGAATTGATCCTCGAACTCTGGCGAGCCAATCCCCAGTCGGCGCCGGGTTGTCTTTCGGCCGTCGAGCAACGCGACGCGATTCGAGCGCTGATGCCCGAGATCCGAGCGCTGCTTCCCTTCGAATCTTCGTTTGGACCGGCGAACCTGAATCAATACCTCGCAACCGTGCTCGAAAGGGTTGGCCCATGAACTCGCTCTTCCGGTATTGCGAGCAGATTCAACTCCATGTCGAAAATCGCGGCCTGTCGATCGAAGACACAACTCGACAGCAACGAACGGCCCAGGAGATTCTGAATCGATTCGACGAACAGCCGGGCCTGATCCTGGCTGATGAAGTCGGCATGGGCAAAACGTTCGTCGCCCTCGCGGTCGGCGTTTCCGTGGCCCTGTCCAATCGGGGAAAGCACCCGGTCGTTGTCATGATTCCTTCGACGTTGAAGCAGAAGTGGCCCAATGATTTCGAGTTCTTCCGCCAACATTGCCTGCATGGCCTGCCGCCACAACTCAGGCAAACCGTGCGATGTGGCTTGGCGGAATCGGCCGTCGATTTTCTCAAAATGTTGGACGACCCACCAAGTCGCCGGAATTCAATCGTCTTTCTCACGCATGGCGCAATGAGCCGCGGGCTCAACGATTCGTGGGTCTTGCTGGCGATCATTCGCCAGGCCATGTATCGACGGAAGAATTCCGACCTTCGGAAAGCGCTGTTCCGATTTGTCGGCGACCTGGTGCAAAAGAAGTCGTTGCAAAGGAAAGACGAGGGCATCTGGGAACAGTTGTTGTCGAGCGATCCGGGCGAATGGCGAGCGATTGCTGGCGAAATTGAAGAGTTGGAAGATGACCCGGTGCCGGAAGCGATGCAGCGCGTCCTTCCGGACCTGGATACGGACGCGATCTATCGCGCGCTCGACGCGGTGCCACGTCGTCAATCGGCGAACTTCGGCGATCGAATTGTGGATGCCCGTCGCGCGGTCAACGAGCAGGCTCGGATCCTTTGGCGAGAAAGTCTATCCCGGCTCTCGATCAAACTTCCTCTACTGATCCTCGACGAGGCGCATCATCTGAAGAACGAGGACACCCGGCTCGCGCGACTATTCCGCACCGCGGATTCTAGAATGGACGCCGACGAAATCGCGTCGAAGGGCTCGTTGGCCGGCGTTTTCCGGCGAATGTTATTCCTGACCGCGACGCCATTTCAACTGGGGCATGCGGAACTCTGCTCAGTCCTCGATCGATTCGACGGCGTGCTCTGGGGCACCGCGTCGGCCCCAACGTGCGGGCCGGAACTCTTCGCTCAACAGCGAATCGAGTTGCGAACCGCCCTTGATGAGGCGCAGGAGTCGGCCGTCACGCTCGACCAGTCCTGGGGTCGATTGCGGCCCGAGGACCTGATCGTGGATGATTTGGCCTACGCAATCGTGGATTCGTGGTGGCCGGCCGTTAATGCGATCGGCGTCCGGGCCACTCCACTCGCAAGCGACGTTCTGAGCGCATTCTCCCGGGCCCGCGAACATCTGCGAAAGGCCGAACAACTCTTGAAACCCTGGGTGATTCGCCATTTGAAGTCGAGACAACTTCCGAATTGCCCGACTGATCGACGCCAACGACTACCCGGCAAGTGCATTTCGCTTGGTTCGGACAACGGCGACCATTCGGGGCTCGCAGTTCCGGAACGGTCGCTCTTGCCGTTACTCCTTGCGGCCCGGACAACGGCACTGTCACCGGAGTCCCGGCCCGTTTTCGCCGAAGGACTTGCCTCCAGTTACGAGGCGTTTCGCCACACGCGCGATCGAGACCGAACCGAATCTTTCCTCGATTCGGACGACGATCTCACGACCGTCGCGGAACCGAGCGGCGATTTGAACTGGTATCTGGAGCAGCTCGACCGGGCCCTTTCGCGCGACGACATGTCCGAGCACCCCAAAATCGACGCGACGGTGCGCCGGGCCGTCGATCTCTGGTCGCGCGGCGAGAAGGTCGTGGTGTTTTGCCACTACGTGCGGACGGGCCGCGTCCTGCGCGACCGGATTTCGACCGCGATCCGAAACGAAATCCTGTCGCTCGGCGCGCGGAAGTGCGGCTGCCCACGCGAGGAGGTTGACGACCGACTCGAACGGCTCGGCAATCGCATCACCGACAAGGATTCGCCAATCCACCGGGCGATTGATGAACAGATTGGGGCGATGATCGACATCGAGCCGTTCAAAAACCTCGGCCCCCACCGCGATGAACTGCTTAGCACCATTCGCCGAAACCTGCGAACTCCGGCGTTTCTCGCGAGGTTCTTTCCGTTGCACCTGGAGGGACGTGACGAGGAAGCATTGAACATCGCGCTGGGTTCCGACGACTCGTCCGAGTTCCGAACGCTCTTGAACAATTTTCTGCGGTTCCTGAGCCAACGCTGCCAATCCGAGAACGAGCGCCAACGCTACATCGAGGCGGTTCAGAAGATTCAGATTGGAGCGCACTTTGGTCAACCAGTCTCTGAGACCGACGAGCCGGACGAAGCGGAACAGTGTCGGACGGGTCTGCTTCCCAATGTCCGACTGGTCAATGGGCAGACTCGATCCGAAACCCGGCAACGCATCATGCTCGTCTTCAATACTCCCTTTTCGCCCGAAGTCCTCGTGACCAGCAACGTCCTCGCGGAAGGCGTGGATTTGCACCTCAACTGTCGGCACATGATCCATCACGACCTGTGCTGGAACCCGAGCACGCTCGAACAGCGGATTGGCCGTGTGGATCGGATGGGAGCCCTCGCCGAGACAATGAAACAGTCGATCCAGGTTTATGTGCCGTACATCGGCGGCACGCAGGACGAAAAGATGTACCGAGTCGTCAGCGATCGCGAACGCTGGTTTAACATCGTCATGGGCGAAGACTATCGCGTCGATGCCCATACGACCGACCGGCTCGCCGAACGAATTCCGTTGCCCGCGGACGCCGCGCGGGAACTCGCCTTTCGCCTCTCCCTCGATTCGTGACCCCGCCCCGCATCGACCACTTCGCTCACTTCGCCCACCGGCTGGGACTCGGAGTTGTTTCGTGGTTCGTTTGAGAGTGGTGAGCAGAAACCGAACGAAAACGGCCACGGCCACTTGCGGAAAACGAGACGCGGCATTATCCCTTTGGTTGTTTGCGGAAGCCGCGCCCGCGCCACCGAGTCGCCGCCATGTCCGAATGCGCCACGTTTCGTCGAACCATGCCGCCGCGTCGAGGAACTCGGCGAAGGAATCGCGCGGGCTCGAAAATACGCTGGTTAATTCGCGAACTGATAACCGAAATTTTCAATAACCCCAACAAATCGAGGCGCGGCCGCGCCGAGCACGCGGGCCCGGTGAACCACGAAACTCGGGATTTCTCCGGCGAAACCGGGGAAAAACGCGATCCGAGACGGCCTGGCGTGCCGCTCGCCGCCGACTTCGAAGACGGCGAGTTTTTCGCCTTTGTAAGGGCCAAAACCGCCCGTTTTGGCCCGCCCGCGCGGCAATCGGGGCCAATTTCGACCCAGATTCGACCCAATTGGCTTCCGCCGGCCGACCTGTAGCAGCTCGCCCGACCAGTCCATAAACTGATAGTACATCCTGACTTATCTACACCGAATGACCGCGACCCAAGCCGAACTCGCATCGCCAACTTCGCCCTCTGTGTCCACCGCCTGGGACTCGGAGTTGTTCGTCCTGCGTGCTGACGGCCCGGCGCATCTCGCCGAGCGGGCCCGCGAACTCGTCGAACGCATCAACGAAGATCTTCCCAGTCTGGCCTATTCGCTCGCGAGCGAACTCAAACCGGGCGGTTCGCGGCTTGCGATTGTCGCAACCTCTCCGGCCGACCTTCGCAAGAAGTTGACCCGCGCGGCCGAGCGGCTCGACGACCCGAAGACTCCCTTCATTCGCGATGCGGCCGGGGTCTACTATTTCGCCGAGCCGTTGTACGTGCCCGGTTCGCTCGCGTTGTTGTTCCCCGGCGAAGGGGCCCAGTATCTGAACATGCTCGCCGACTTGTGCGAGGTGTTCCCCGAGGTTGAGGAGACGTTCGGTTGGGCCGAGCGGATCGCCGACGAGGCGGGTCGGCCACATCACTCCTTGCGGCGCATGTTGCATTTGCCGGCCGACGCGTCGGCCGAGGAACGCGCATCCGCCGAGGTCGAACTTCGCAAACTCGGTGCGTCGATCTTCGGCGTGCTGCTCGCCGATCAGGCGATCTCGAAGATCATTGATGGGTTGCAGATCCCGGTGTCGGCGATCGCGGGCCACAGCGCCGGCGAATTGGGCGCACTCCTCGCGGCCGGCGCGATGTCGCCCGACGCGGTGCTCGGCTCGCGCCTCGCCGACTTGATGGACCTGATGCAGTCGCAAGAAGATGCGGCCGGGAACGACGTGGCGTTGATCGCGGTCGGTGCCGGCGCGAGCGAGGTTCGCGAGCTGGCGGCCAACGTCGCAGGTGGATCGGTCGTTGTTGCGATGGACAATTGCCCGCATCAATGCGTGGCCGTCGGGCCGACGCACCTCGTCGCCAACGTGGAAATGGCGCTTGCTGAGCGGGGTCGTATCTGCGAGCGCCTGCCGTTCCGCAGGCCGTATCACACGCCAATGTTCGAGCCGTGGATGGGGCCGTTCCGCGAACTGTTCGCGGGCGTGCCGTTCATGACCGGCCACACACGCGTCTATTCGTGCTCGACCGGCGAACCGTTTCCGACCGACCCGGACGCGATTCGCGAATTGGCCGTGAATCACTGGGTTTCGCCGGTCGAATTCACGCGCCTGATCGAGCGGATGCACGGCGACGGGATTCGCCTGTTCGTCGAATGCGGCCCGCGTGGCAACCTGTCCGCCTTCGTCGAGGACGTGCTGCGCGGCCAGCCGATGTCCGCCATCCCCGCGAACACCCAACGCCGCAGCGGGCCGACGCAGATCAACCATCTCGTCGCCCAGCTCGTGGCGCACGGCGTGCCGGTAAACCTCGATTACCTGTACGCCAACCGATTCGAACTCTCCGCGCCCGAGCCGCTTGTCGTGGAACAGGTCTGGCAACTTCCCGAGACCGGATCGGCCCCGACCGAAGTGATGACCGCCTATCTGAACACGATGGACCAGTTCCTCGACGTTCAGGAAGCGGTGCATCTGGCGTATTTCGCTGGCGAAGTACGCGAAGCAGACTTTTTGACTTCACAGGCGAGCCGGCGGGTGACGCCGCAAACAGAAACGAGTTCGTCGCCAGCGGGTTCACCCGAGGGGCTAACGCCCCCCGGCTCGCCTTCGGTCTTCGCCCTCGTTCACGAAATCACTCACTTCGTGCCGGGCCAGGAAATTATCTTCCGTCGGCCGCTCGATCTGTGCGAAGATCGCTTCGCCGACGATCACACGCTTGGCGGGCGCGGCGTCAGTCGCGTTGATCCGAAGCAGAATGGCCTGCCCGTCCTGCCGATGACATTCTCGCTCGAAGCCATGGCCGAGGCCGCGTCGTTGCTCGTGCCGGGCAAGGTCGTGATCGCAGTCAAGAACGTTCGACTCTATCGATGGATTCCGTTCGACCCGGAACCGACGATGCTCGAAGCGCGAGCGTCGGTCGCGACGATTGACCCCGAGACCGGGCTCGTCGAAGTGAAGGCCGACGTGCGCGACCTGGGCAATTCGTTCCTCCGCGACGCGACGAACAAGGTCGCGTCCGAAGCGACCGTCGTGTTGGCCGACGAGTATCCGGAACCGCCAATCCCGCACGCGTTCCGATTGACGGACGAAGTTCCCTGCAAGAGCACCGCGGCCGACCTGCGACGAAACATGTTCCACGGGCCGACGTTTCAGATGATTCGCACGCTTGGCCGCATTGGCCGCGAAGGGATCGAAGGCACGCTCGAAGTTCAAGACCGATGCACCTGGTTCGCGTCGAACCCCGAACCGAACGTGGTCGTCGATCCGGTGCTCACCGATGCCGCGATGCACTTGCTCGGGGCCTGGCACCTCGAACAACCCGACTGGACCGGGCGAATATTGTTGCCTTTCGAAGTACAGAGCGTCGAGTACTTCGGGCCGGCGCCGGCGGTCGGCAGCGAGTGCCTGGTTCGCGGCCACAACGAACAGGAATCGGCACGGCACTTCCGACACGGGCTCGAAGTCTTCACACCGGACGGCCACGTCTGGTTGCGCCTGACTGGGGCGGGATACTGGCGCTTCTACCTGCCGTTCGGCCACGTCAATTTCTTTGGCCCCAAGGACGAATACTTCCTGAGCCGTGATTGGCCTGAAGCGGTCCCCGAGGCGAAAGCGGCTTTTCCACGATGTCATTACCTTGATCCGCCGGTCGATTTGAAGCAGCCGGTGCTTCGTGCGGCCGGCGCGCGGGTCACCATGTCTGCCCGCGAGCTTATCGAGTTCCAGAACTGGACCGGGACCGATGCCGAACTGAACGATTGGTTCTTCGGCCGATTGCTCGCGAAGGACGCGGTGCGGGCGAGTTGGAACCAGAAGCACGGCGAGGCGACGTTCCCGGCCGACATGGAAGTCGAACGAACCGCGGACGGCCGATACGTCGTGACGCCGCGCGGCGAGCCGAAGTCGGAACCGTTCCCGCCGGTCGCGGTCGCGATCCTCGACGGCAAGGTGGCCGCGTTCTCGGCATTCGCCGAACGAGTGGGAATCGCGCTGGAACCGATCGGCAAAAATGAATCCGAGGGGCCGATTCGGGAACGGGCCGCCCGCCGGGCCATGGCGAACGCACTGGGCGTCGCGGAAGATTCGTTGCCCGCGAACGTCGATGGCCTCGCGGTGCAAACCGCTCGCGACAAAGACGTGGTGATCGCGACGGCACTCGGAGGGCCGCGATGAGTACCGAATCAATCCTTCGCGACCTGCGAACCGTGATGGAGCGAACCTTCCCGGACCGCGACTATTCCGGCGACATCGGCCCGGAAACCACCGTCTTCGGCGACCTCGGCCTCGCCTCGATCGATCTGGTCGTGTTCGCCGAGAAACTCGAAGCCCACTATGGCAAACGATTGCCATTCGGGGCGTTTCTTTCGGAATTGCGAAATCGCGGCGCGGTCGATCTGACGATCGGCGACCTGGCGGCGTTTATAGGTGAACACGGTTAGGGGCGCGGCGGGGGGGGGGGGGGGGCGGGGGGCGCGCGCGGGGCCGAGCCTCGGGGGGGG
>JANLUE010000946.1:0-3365 GCA_031363325.1 Gemmataceae bacterium | reverse complement strand
TCAGGGCCGAGCCGACCGCATTCACGATGCCATGCCAGCGGACCATGAAGGGGATATCGACTCCGGTCCACAGGCCATACTGTCCGCCGGCGTAGATGGCCGACCACGCGAGTGCGATGGCTAGACAGAGCCCCGACGTCGCGAGGCAGAGGCCCGTGAAGCCGGCGTACCGGAATGCGAGTCGAACTTGCAGCGCGCCGAGCCCGAAGCCGGGAATCGCTAACAGGAACGCGGCCCCGAGTTCGATTCCGCGTGGCCCGCCGAGTTGCGTCGACGTGATGCCAAGAGCGACCAGAGGGACGGCCCCGACCGCGCTCAACGCGAAACCGTTCGCGATTCGCGATCGAACGCGCTCGGCGATTTCGCCGGCGAGGATCGGGAACGCGAGGCCGGCGAAGTGGAAGTGGGCGGCGGTCAGGATCACGATTGTTTCGGCGAACCCAAGTGGCTGGTAGCCGAACCGAGCCAACATCGCCCAGCCGGCCCCGACCGGCAAGTACGCGACGGCCGCCATTCCGCAAAGGTTGCGTGTCGTTCGCGACATCGGCTCGGCCCAGCGCAACGCCGCGACCCAAAGGGTAACGCCAAGCCACGGCACCGTGAGCCAGGCGGCATCGTCTCCGGGGATCGCGAACGCGGCCACGAGCGCGACGGCACCGAGGAACTGAGCGACCGGCACGGCCAACCATTCGCCGCTTCGTCGCACCGGAGAACTCGGTGCGACGCGTGCCAAACCCAACGACACAACGACCAACGCTCCCATCAGGACCATGGCGACGATGGTCCGATGCTCGCCTTCGGGCAATGCGGCCCACGCGAACGGCCACGCGATCCCACCGAGTACGGCCGACACGATGAACCGACGTGCGAGGCGAGGCATGATCGCGTCTCATGGGGCCGAGACGATAACCGGAAGGGCAGGGGGCGGATAACGAGATTCGTATTGGACTCGCCGCCTGGAATGGAACCAGGCTTGTCTCGGAAAGTGGCGAGCGTACTCTGACCCGAAATCGCCGCTGTTGGTGCCCCATGAATGACTTGATGAAGGTGCTGGACGAGGCCGCACGCCAATTCCCAGTTGCTGTCGTCATTTTCGGTGTTTGTTTGCTATGCTGGAGGGGCTTCGAGCCACGTGGGAGCGCCATTTGGCCGACAAAGATGCGGAGATTAGAGCGCCCATCGAGTCGATGTAGCGTGTGCGACTGCGACCCCGGCCTCGAAGCCATCGGCCGGGGCTAACTGCTTGTCGCCGAGGCGGCTCCCGGACTCGGACCGCTTCGCGGACTCACACTTGGCTCGGGATCGGGGAGCCGCTTCGGCGACAAGCAGTTAGCCCTGGCCGATGGCTTCGAGGCCGGGGTCGCAGTCGCACACGCTACATCGACTCGATGGGCGCTCCAGACGGCTCGAACGATTGCTCGAAGATATGACGGCGCGACGCGAGCAGACGCTCAAGGATTTACACCGATTCCTGCCCAAAGCGGGAGACAAGAAATGAACGCATCGATCGTCATCAGTGTTCTCGCCGCGTTGATCTGGCTCGTTCCAACAATTCTGCTTTGTCTCTGGATGGCGCGCGACTTCGAGCGCCGCATCGGCCGACCGGCGCGAACCATTCGAGCGGAGCGGGCGGCCAGATACCTGAGTGAAATCGTGAATGGGTTGAAAGAACAACCAACCGAATTTCGCCTCGACGCGTTGAGCGCCGCCGACCTCGCCAACCCGCACATTCGAGCCGCCCTTTCCGACATCGCGAACAACTGAGTGCCATGCACCCCCTCTCTCCAACTCGTCGCCATTTCTTCCGCGATTGCGGGATCGGCGTCGGCTCGATGGCGCTCGGCTCGATGCTCAAAGCCGAGGGGCCGTCGCTGAACCCGCTCGCGCCGAAGCCGCCGCACTACCCGGCCAAGGCGAAGGCGGTCATCTTCCTGTTCATGGCCGGCGGGCCGAGTCAGTTCGAGTTGTTCGAGCCGAAGCCGGAGTTGCAAAAGCTCTCCGGCGAGCCGATCCCCGAATCGTTCGTAAAGGGGAAGCGGTTCGCCTTCATGGACACGTTCTCCAAGGAACGCCCGAAACTCCTGGGGACCAAACGTAAGTTCGCCCGACACGGCAAGACCGGGGCTTGGGTCTCCGAATGTCTGCCGCATTTCGCCAAGGTCGTTGACGAGGTCGCGTTCGTGCGCTCGGTCGCCACGAACGTGTTCAATCACGGGCCGGCCAAAGTGTTCTTCAACACCGGCTCGCCGCAGTTTGGCCGGCCATCAATGGGCTCGTGGGTGACTTACGGGCTCGGCAGCGAATCGAAGGATTTACCGGGGTTCGTGGTGCTGCAGTCCGGCCCGCGTGGCCCTCGCGGCGGCGCGGCCTTGTGGGCCAGCGGCTTCCTGCCGACCACCTATCAGGGGGTGCCCTTCCGCTCCGGCGGCGACCCGATCATCAATCTGTCGAGCCCCCCGGGCGTGTCGCGCGATCGCCAGAAGGAAGCGATCGACGCGATTCGCGATTTGAATTCGGAACGACTCGACGCGACCGGCGACCCCGAAATCGCCACGCGAATCGCCTCTTACGAGATGGCGTATCGAATGCAGGCAAGCGCGCCGGAGTTGATCGACCTCAACGAGGAAGACACGAAGACGCTCGCCGAGTATGGCGCGAAGCCGGGGGCCGCGTCGTTCGCGAACAACTGCCTCCTCGCTCGGCGACTGGTCGAGCGCGGCGTGCGGTTCATCCAGCTTTACCACACCGACTGGGACCATCACGGCGAATCGGTCAACAACCTCGGCAAGGGGCTCGATGGGTCGAGCACGGCCAGGGCCTTACCGACCGTCCCGTCGCCGGACAGATCGCCCGTCCTCATGCCAGCGTCTCCCTTCCGCCGCAGTTCGCCGGAAGCCCGTCCTGCGGGCAGTCCGATGAAACTGTTGACAAGCCTAACCGAGTCGCCATTATAGTTTCAATAAATAAAATCAAGTTTCACATAATGGAACCAAGGGAGGACCACATGTTCCATACAACCCGGCGCGTCGCGCTGGCTTTGTCCGTTGCTGCACTGGCAGTCACGGCAGCGAATGCGCAGCAGCGCGTTCTGAAATACAATGCCGACTACGATCCGATACCGCTTGCCGCCATGGAAGCGCTGATCGCCGATTTCGAGGCTGCGAACCCCGATATCGACGTGCAGCTGAACAACTTCGACCATGAAGGGTACAAGACCGCCATCCGGAATTTCCTGACGGCGGATGCGCCCGACTTGGCCAACTGGTACGCGGGCAACCGAATGGCCCCCTTCGTCAAGGCGGGCCAGTTCCAGGACGTTTCGGACGTATGGACTGACAACGGTCTGGGTGATTCCCTGGCCTCGG
>JANLUE010000939.1:0-1069 GCA_031363325.1 Gemmataceae bacterium | reverse complement strand
GCCGTCGCCTTCTCGGTCTTGGCGGGTTGACGCAATTCCGTCTCGAACGCGCGACCCATCGTGTTGCCGCACACGTCTTCGAGCACGGGGTCGATTCGCAAGCGATGTTCGCCGACCATTGGACTTGCCGATCGAAACCGCCAGCCGGATTCGGAATCGATCGGTTCACCGGTCCCCTTCACGGCCCGGCCTTCGGGCCCGATGATTCTGAGCGAGCGCGACAGCAAATGATAATCCATCGGCCGGCCGAACGCGACCTTCAATTCGTTGGAAGTCGGCGTCAGCTTCCAGGTTTTTGGGTCGATCGCGTCCGCGATCCGTTCCGTCGCCGCGATCGGCTTGCGAAAGTCCTTGCCGAGCGTGCCACCATCGAGGGTTGGCCATTTGCCGCCGACTTCGAACGTATATTTGGCCTTGGCCATGAACACCGGCCCCAGGTCGATCAGCGGCTTGACCTCGCGCTTGATGCGGCCCGGATCGATGAACAAGGTCAGGCGGGTCTGGTCCTCGTTCCACAATTCCTCGTCGAGTTGCAGGAACGGTTGCTCGACGGGTGAGCCATCAGCCTTGAGGATTCGCACGTACTTGTAGGCATCGCCACGCGGCATCGGGGCTGTGAACTCGACGTAGAAGCGCAGGATGTTCTCGGGCAACTCACCCCCCGTGGGGTACACCTGACTCACGCGGGCGGCTCGCGTCGCGAGTGCCGGCAACGCGACTTCCGCGTGTTTGCCATCAACCAAGTAGACGCGATACTTCGTCCCGGGCCGAAGCGGATACTTCGCCTGGAACCGCGCCTTGCCGGCGACGACGTCCCATTCGCCCGTCACATTGGGCCGTGCCGCGATGTCTTTCTCCGACCCCTCGGCCACAACGACGCGCAAGCCTTTCACGTTCGGCACGTCGACGACGATCTGGCCCTTGTCGATTGTCACCGAAGGCTCGGCGGCAATCGAGGGGATGGTAAACGCGAGGAGGAGAAGAATTTGACGCATATCGACTTTCGGGTTCCCCCTCTTCGGAAAGGCGAGCCGGTGGGCGTTAGCCCACCGGGTGACGCCGCAATGGG
>JANLUE010000930.1:0-2128 GCA_031363325.1 Gemmataceae bacterium | reverse complement strand
CCGGTCTTGGCGTCGAGGCATTGCAACTGGCCGTTCTCGCGGACGAGATAGACGAGGCCTTCGTGCAGGAGTGGCGAGGGCACGTCCGGCGTGCCGTTTGGCCGACGCCACAGTTCATTGTCACTACCCGATTCAAAGATGCCCTTCGACATCGGCTTGACGGCCACGACCGCGCCGTTCTTCGCGGTCGGCACGATGATCAACTCCGGGGTGCATAGCGGCGAGGCGACGAACCGCAGCGTCGGGTTGTATTTGCCCTTCGGGTTCAGGCCGCCGAGCCGCCAGATTTCGGAGCCGTCTTTCAGGTCGTGCGCGACCGTGTAATCGTTGCCGTGCGAGACGAGATAAGATTCCTTGCCGTTCGTCCACATGAACGCGGACGAATAGGAGTGGAGGCACTCGGCCCGGCCATCGCTCTTGCGCTCGACCTTCCAGACTTCTTTGCCATCGGCGGCCGTCAGGCAAATCACTTGTTGGCCGCCATCGTGCATCAATTGGAGGTAGAGTTTCCCATCGAACAGGACGGGGGTGCTGTGCATGCCGAACTGGATTTTGAATCGCCCGTATTTCTCCTGGAGGTCGAGCGTCCAGACTTCGTTGCCCATGAGGTCGTAGCAGGCGAGGTTGCCGCTGCCGACGAAGAACCAGACGTGTTTGCCGTCGGTCGAAGGCGAGGCCGACGCCATGTTGCCTTCGTCGCCGCGAGCCTTTTGATTCGACTTGCCGAGCGTCCTGCGCCAGAGTTCGTTGCCGGACGTGTTCACACACAGGGCGTAGAGGTCATCTGTCTTTTCGTCGGCGCTGGTTAAGAACAGTTTGTTGCCCCAGAGGCAGGGCGTCGAACTGCCGATGCCGGGCAGGGGAAGCTTCCAGGCGATGTTCTTGGAATCGGTCCATTCGGTGGGCACCTCCTTGGCCGGCGAGATGCCGTCGTTCTTCTCGCCGCGCCATTGCGGCCAGTTGCCGGCCCACGCGGGCTTCGTCAGAACGAGAAAGGCCAGGAGGGCATATCGCAAGCGGTTCATGCGGTTCGGATCCGAAGATTGGAAGTTGGGGCAGGTTAATGGTTGATTGTGGGGACGATTTGGGGTATCGTCAAAGTCCTGCCAGGTGTTCTCGCCTCGACCACACGGTCTCTCTCCATGCTGACGTTCCACGACCCGAGTCGATTCAACCGCCGGTCGTTCCTTCGCGTGGGCGGTGTGGGCGGTCTCTCGCTCGCCGGCCTGCCCTTCGCGTCTCGAAGTCTCGCCGCGCCGAGTTTCTCGACCGCCAACGACAAGTGCGTCGTCTTTCTGTTCCTGCACGGCGGCCCATCGCAAATCGAAACGTTCGACCCGCACATGGAGGCACCCGCCGAGATCCGCAGCTCCAACGGGGAAGTGAAGACTTCGATTCCCGGCGTGACCTTCGGTTCCGCGTTTCCGAGACTCGCGTCGCTCGCCGACCGGATGACCGTCGTTCGCTCGTTCGTCACGGGAGACGGCAACCACGACATCAAGCCGGTCGTCGGTCGCGATACATTCGGTGCCAACCTCGGCTCGGTCTATTCGCACGTGGCCGGCGCGAACCATCCCGAGACCGGGATGCCGCGAAACCTGGCGTTGTTCCCGCGGGCCGTCGATCCGAGCACGATGGCCGAGCAACGCACCTTTGGAATCTTCACGTCGCACGGCGTACTCGGCCCCGCGACCGCGCCGTTCGTCCCGGGCTCCGAGGGGTCGGCGCAGAAGGACATGAGGCTCGCTCTGCCGCTCGATCGATTCGGCGATCGCCGCACGTTGCTCGGCCAACTTGATATCGCCAAGTCAGCGCTCGACGCGGAACAACGCGAAGGCATCGATGGCGCGCGATACAAGGCGTTGAACTTGCTGCTCGGCGGCGTGGCCGACGCGTTCGACCTGCGCCGCGAAGACGCCAAGACGATCGCTCGCTACGATACGGCCCCGCTCGTTCGGCCGGAAAACATCGACAAGAAATGGAAAAACTTCAACCACTATGCGGACAACGCCAAGTCGATTGGCAAGCTGTTGCTGCTCGCTCGGCGGCTCTGTGAACGGGGCGCGGGCTTCATCACGGTGACGACGAACTTCGTTTGGGACATGCACGCCGACGAAAACAACGCGAC
>JANLUE010000922.1:0-3120 GCA_031363325.1 Gemmataceae bacterium | reverse complement strand
AGTTGCGGTCTCGGGAAACCATAATTCGCGGGATGAACGCGGGCCAATCGCGGCGCGACGCGAACACGACGGAAAGGTCGATTCGTCCGCTAGAATCGTCACGAACGATGCGAGCGAACCGGGATGTCGGGTGCTGAAACTCTCGGTTGGGTGCAAAACCGTCAAAGGGACCGAGTCTTGCAATTCGAATGCTGGTCCGCGTAAAATTTCGGTTGGAGGCCCAGCCATCATTGATGGACGCGAACGGATGCCATGTCTTTCAAGGTTTTACGGCATCGCGATCTACATCTACTATCGAGACCATTCGCCGCCGCATTTTCACGCCATCTATGGAGAAGACGAAGCAATTTTCGAGATCGCATCGGGACGTGTTTTGGCAGGAAGCCTACCGAGACGCGCGCGAGTAATGGTTGAAGACTGGGCGGCGGCTCATCGAGTCGAATTGCAACAGGACTGGGATTTGGCTGTGGCGAGTCAGCCACTCGTACCGGTTCCGCCACTTCCTTAAGGAGCAGATCCATGATCTTGCGAGTCGTCACCGTCGAAGCTCGCGGCGATCAGCGCTTGTGGCTTGCGTTCAACGATGGAGTGCGTGGCGAGGCCAATCTCGAGTCCATCCTTCATGGTTCGATCTTCGAGGCCCTGCACGAACCTGGCTATTTCGCACAGGCCACGCTCGACCCGATTTGTGGAACGGTCGTCTGGCCGAACGGTGCCGACATCGCACCGGAGGCCCTCTACGAATTGATCGCGCGCCGAACTTTAGGCCCCGTCGTCGATGCGTCCGAATTACCAAGCTCATCGACGGGCAATTTCGCGTCGACGGCGCTCGGGTAGTACTCAAGCGTCTCTAACCCGGAAATTCAGACCTGACGGAGTGCCAGTCCCGATAGCGGTTCGGCCAGACATCGGTTATCATCCAATTCAACGAGCCATTGCCTCGGGAGCACGGACATGTCACTCAATTCGA
Organism: Gemmataceae bacterium; assembly: GCA_031363325.1. Taxonomy (GTDB): domain Bacteria; phylum Planctomycetota; class Planctomycetia; order Gemmatales; family Gemmataceae; genus SIAJ01. Next base: position 2,150 of record JANLUE010000922.1, on the reverse strand, counting down.
CGCTGGAAGCCGCCCCCGAAGAGGCCGCATCGTGGCCCCACGACGCCGAAGTCGATCGACCGGGGATCGACGCGGTCGTCGCTCGGGCGAAAGGCATCATCGCCGGTCGAATTCGACCCGAACCGATCGTTCCGCCGCCCGAAGTCGTCGAGTTTCTGCGAAAAGAGATGACCGGCCGCGACCCGGCACCGACACCGGAGTTCCTGCGCTTCTTCACCGATCGCCTGAACCTGGAGGCGATCTACAAGGGCGAGCCCGTCCTCTGCCACACGACGGCGGACCAGGTTCAAACCGTACTCGCCGTCGGTCAACCCGAGATTTTCGCGGTTCTCGATGCACTCACCGACCATGAACAATCGCGAGTGATCGTACTCGACACACTTTCGTATTGAGGCGATTTTATCCCTGAGTTGCTATTCAATGCCCCGGTCTATGAGGCCCCGTTCGACGGTCGGGGAACGATCAGGTGCCGTTCGGAGATAGCGACGAACCATCCACACCACCAATGCGGCCACGCACAAGTGAACCGCCATTCCAAACAAGTCGATGGCGTAGTGTTTGTAGACTCCGTATGGATCGGCATCCGGCCCGGACCAGGAAAGATAAGCCGCGCGAATCACCGTCAGAGCGACGCCTGTGAGTAAGGCCATCGTTCCGAGCAGCCAACCGAAGTATCGCCACCGTTTGCCGGCGACCCATAGCATTGGCACAAGGGCGAGGTGGTTGATGTAGGCGGCGACGGCATAGGCCATCACCAAGCTGGTCGTGACAACGAGACCGTGTGCCAATGTCGGGTGGAAGCTCCGCGTGACGGCGAGCCAGAACGCCCACACGCCCACCCAGGCCGCGATCGACAATCCGAGAAGCGGCGTTCGCCGCACTCCAAGCCCTCCAAAGTCGAACGATTCAAATCAAGAGTGATCACCCAGTCCGTCATTCGACTTAGCCCCCTCACGCAAAGCTACTCCCATCGCAATTCCGGGTCGATGCTGCCACGAGAGTAAAAGAACCGAATGGCCCGCTCCGCAAAGTCCGACGCCACAGTTGCGTAGGCTTCGACACTACTGGACACTCCTCCCACGTGCAGGGTGAGCCACCCGTCGCGACCAGACGCCGGGTCAACGAGGTTGTATGACCCGTAGAGTTCCCCAGTGCAACTTACCAGGAACAGTGTTGGACCGCCACTCACCCCAAGATCACGCTCGCCCGGTTCGCCGCAGATGAACAGGTCACCGCCTCCGCCGCAAGTCAGGCGGGCGAACAAAGCCAGCACCTGCTCCAGCGAGGGCAACCTTTGAACGACACGAGCCTCCGGACTATCTCGGTCCGCCAGTGATAGACGGGCGGTCTCAATGCGCCATTGGTCAATGCCTTCAATGGACATGCGCCTCCAGGCTTACTCGTCGTTCGCCGTCGTGCGACCGGTCGCCACGTCGAACTCGCTGAGCAACGGCACCAGCATCGCCGAGATGGCGAAGCCGAAGGCCGCGCCGATCACCAGGAATGGCACGACCGGGTCCGACGACTCCTGCGAGCCGGGCTTGGCGATCAGGATGTTCACGACCGAATAGAACATCGCCAGCGGACAGAGGACCGAAGCGAGCGTGAGAGCCGACGATGGGCGGTCGGCACTGAGAACCCACCAAAGCCCGCCGATTCCAAGGCAAATGAACGCGCTGAAGCTCAGGAGTTGGTTCCCCAAGCTGCCGCCATTGATGACGATCAAGTAGATGCTGACCAGCGCGCCGACCGACAAGAAGAAGACCGTGCCTAACGTATGGACGATCGACAATCGCGAGTTCTCGATCCGCAGGGCCACGTGCAATCCGAGCGTCATGACAAAGGCCACTAACACGAGTACGGCACCCAGGACACAGAGCATCGGCCCGAAGTTCTTGGCGATCGCCACGTCTTCGCCGCGCGTATAGGCGAGCGCCCCCTCGGCCGCGAAATAGATCGCCAATAACAGTGGCGGTATCACATATTCTTTGGTGTTGTACAACACCCCGCCAAGCTTGCCGAATACGAACTCGCGAGGACTCACATCGGTGACCAGCAACAAATCCAAGGCCCGGCCATCGCGTTCGGACGTGATGGATGTGACCGCCTGGGCGCTCACGAGCAACAAGCTCAACACGGTGGCCGGGACG
>JANLUE010000916.1:0-20193 GCA_031363325.1 Gemmataceae bacterium | reverse complement strand
ACAGGGGTTCGACGAACCGCTTTGGTAAAGGGACTGACAGAATCGGCGATATCGGCGGCCGACAGGCTCAGGTCCGCGAAGTGGCGATCGGGTCGGCGATATTTCTGTGTGGCGGCAATCCTGGCGACTTCGATTTTGAGTGCCTAGCCAACCAGAAACTCAAAAAGAATCGCGAAGACGAGATTCCTTCCACTCTCTTCCCCGTGAAGCCAACCGGCACGAACGAAGAGAAGGACAAATCACTTGCGAGGGCAATCCAGTGGCTCGATGCCGCCGGGAAGAAGTGAAAAAGTGAAATGGCCGCCCTGGTCCCATGTGACATTGGCCTCCGCCGCAGTATTTCCGGGAGTGATATATGCAACGATCGAACGCTGTCTTTATGAACGCCTTGTTTGTCCTCGCCACGAGCGTCACGTCCGTTCTCGCAGTCGGCGGCAATCATCCGCCGGGCAAGTTCGAAAAAGGAATGCCGGGATGGCCTGAAGGCGTCGTCGGGTTGGTGAACAGTCAAGATCGCGTTTGGGGCAGTTGGGTCAACCAAGGCGACTTCTTTTATTGGAGCGGCGATGCCTCAGCGCTGAACAAGTTTCTCGTCCAATACGCAATGCTGACGGACACGCCCCTGGCCGTGGTGCTTCATGTCGGCGAGGTGCCGATTGCGGGTACGCAAAACAAACCCTATGACTGGATGCTCGGCGTCAATCGCCGCGGCTGGGGTGAACCGCTCGATCCGAAACGACCCAAGGACCAGCCGGGATATGTCGTAACGGTTCACGTCTGGCTGAGCGATCGGATCACGCTGAAAGCATTGAAGATTCCCAGCGGAGTGGATGTACGCTCGGCCGGCGACATCGAGAAGTTCGTGGACATGCTCAAACGGAAAAAGGCGAACGAGTCGGACCCGGATAGTCAAAAAGGCAAGAAGTTTCTCGATCGAACGCAACCCAGACAGTAGGTGCCTTGGTCCCTGATGACGAGTGGGCGGACCTCGGAGCCCAGCACCACTATGGCGAATGCATCAAACGTTCGGTGTTCGTTTGGTCAGAGTTGAGAAAAGGGAGACGCCCTTGTTAACACGAGCCGCGATTTGGATTGTGGGAATTACACTCGCGTTGTCGGCGACTGCGCCGGATGCATGCGCGTACATTCACTACCCACCGATGACTCTTCAGAAAATGTGCAAAGACTCTCACCACATTCGAGTGCTGACCGTTGAGAAATTTGACAAGGAAAAAGGCGTCATTGTGTTTGAGAACACGGAATCACTGAAGACGAAGAAGGTACAGATCACCTCATTTAAGTACGTGATCCGCCCTGGCGCCGACGGGACGAAACCGTTGCTCGACTGGATCGAGAACAAAAAGACCGCGGTCATGTTCTCGATTGAGGGCATGAGCGAAAACGACTTCGGAGGGATCGGCTACGTGTTTATCGACAATTACTGTTACACGTTCGATTACAACAAAGGCGGAAAATACTGGTTTCTGATCCGTGCGGAGCCCGGGATGTCGGACTGTTACCACGGCACAACTGAACAGTTGCGGTCGCTCATCAAGGACATCCTGGACGGGAAGGAAGTCAAAGTTCCTGTGAAGTCGCCCGTAGCCAAGGACGAATGGGACAAGCGCTACAAAGAAGTGAACGACGTTTTGAAGATCAACCGCGATTTAGGAAAGGACAAGAAGAAATGAAGCGCATCACACTCCTATCGGCGATCATGATCGCACTGGGCCTAGCTGCCCTTGCGCCCATGCCGCATGCACTGACTGCGGAGCCTCGGTCTCCACAGGCAAGTCCTCCCTTCGACCTCGAACTCGTCGTCGGCAAGGAGTTGCATTATCGAACCAACGATAATTCCGAGTTGCGACCCGTCCCCTTGGCCGGCGTGAGTAAGCTACTCCGCGATGGCCAGACTATCGTCATTCGCGTCAGTAAGGACGTACCCGCAGACGTGGTCACAGAACTTATCAAGATGTCATTGGAGCGGAAGAAAGTCACGGTGACGGTCGCTCCGCCGGAAGGCGCAATGTCAGGAGAGAAGCTACCTGCTCCCAGCCTCGGCGCGGGTGGTAGTATCGAGGTCGCTCCAAAACTCAAACCAGGCAGCGATCCGGTTCCGGACAGGAAGCAGCCGAAGACACTAGAGGTCGGCGACGTGGCACCGCCCGTGTTGGCGCCGAACGTCGAGAGCGACCCGATCACGCTGAAGCAGTACCGGGGCAAGTACGTCCTGTTGAACTTCTGGACGCCCGGTTGCGCGAAGTGTCAGGCCGAGTTCGCGCACCTCAAGAAGACCAAAGAGGCGTTCGCCCACGACGGGCGGCTGGTGATCCTCGGCCTGAGCCTCGACAAGGAGGCGGAGGCCGACATCGCCAAGAGGATTGCGGCGATCAAGGCGGCTGGGGGAATCCCCTGGGTCCAAGGCTTCCTCGGGGAGGAGAGCCCGGTCGCCAAGTCCTACCGGATCGAGGACATTCCGGCGACGTTCCTCATCGGACCAGACGGAAAGATCCTCGCCAAGGGACTGCGGGGCGAGAAGATCAAGGAAGTCGTGGTGAGAGAGCTCAGCAAGGCAGGCAGCGACCGCGGGGCACCCTCCATGCCGGCTTTTTCCTCCATGAGCAGTGCACCAGGCGCGAGCGTTAAGGAGGAGACGAAGGTGAGACCGTTGTCGCCTGAAACGATCTTGGAAACGAAGTTTGAAGGCAAGGCCACGGTCGAAGTTCTGGTCGCGGAGGTTGAGGTTAGAGATGGGGAGAGATTTGGCGGGGGTGTTTCACATATGCCGATCGTTCTTCATGCAAAGGTGGAGAGAAGGAATGAAGGGCGAGAATTCATGGTAGTGCTGTCCAAAGAGACCGTGACACGACTTCGACAGTTGGGGATCGAGGATCTGTCCAAGCACTTCGGCGGGAAGGTACTGCGGGTGTCGGGTATTGTTGATCGGCATGCGTTACCGGACCGGTTCTCGTTTTACCGACTACATATTGTCGATCTCACTCAGTTGGAGAGCATACGCATGCCGTAGTTGCCGCAGCGTAACTTGGCAGCGTTGGATTGTCCCCGCCCGATAAACGTGATCGGGCGGGGACAGGTTATGAGGTGAGCGCGTGGCCGTCCCGTAGTCCCAGCCGATCGACCTGCCGTTCAACACGTAGACGAACAAGCCCGATTTCTTCACACCGTTTCAGAGGACGACTCATGCGAGCGATAACGATTCTTTCTGCCTCGATGACCCTGCTTGGCATCTGCGTGGCGGCAACCCCGAGCACCGCAGCACCAGCGCTGTCTGACAAGCCAAAGTGGGAGTATGCCGAGATTGTCACACGATTGGGATTTGGCAGTTTCGGTTCAGACGGCACTGGAGGCATTGACGGATTCGGACCAGGTCTAGGCGGCCCCGCTCATGGCCAGTGGGTCGACGAACGTGGCAGCAAAGTCGGATCGCCTGCAGTCAATCAACCCACACCAAAGCCCGCTCCTGCGGTGCCACCTGCGTTACGATTGATTACCTCCGAGGGAGAAGTGACCGCGAAGAGCTGGGACGACTTGGCCGACAAACTCAAGGCGCCGTCGTTCAAGAAGAAGGATGCAACGACCGCCGTCCACAAGATGCGGGTATTTGACAAACTGGGTGCTGAGGGCTGGGAGCTGATCGATACGCAAGACCGTACGCAAAACGGTACGACACCGGGTGTCTCGAGCTGGATGTTTAAGCGAAAAATGCAGTGATCCCTGTCGTAAAGCACATAGATTCCTTTACGTTCGGCCGCCGAGAGTCTCATGAGGGCAAACACGATGAAGCACTTCGTTATCTCCGTGCTCGCTTTGATGGTCCTGTCGTCGGCTGGCAAGGCCGAGGGCGTGAAGCTCACCGTCGATCAAGCCAAGGAACTGCTCCCTCAAGCTGCGGGCATCAGCAACGCAGACTTCAAAGCCCTGTCGGAGAATCCTCGGCCCGATGTCGTCGAAAGCAAGTCTTTGTCTCTCGTGCTCCTGGCACTCAAACCTCCCGCGATCAAGAACCCAGACGCTGCCAAGGAGTTTGGTTTTTTGGAGGGCGGGACACTCCGTGTGGCGACTATCACTGAGGCGATGTGGATTTCAAAGGACAAGGGCTACGCCTCCTTCATTCAACAGAAGTACATTACCGACTGCACTTGCGAATCGACTGCCGAGCGGGCTGAAGGGGTGGTCACATTCAAGAACGACCTGTTCGCGGGGCGCATCGCCTACATCGCACAATCGACGAAAGACGGTTGGATCATCACCGAGTTCCGGCTGCCGCAGTACAAGATCAGAGTTGTCCGCGGCAAAGACGGAGTTTGGAGCCAGGAAGCTCTGAAAGGCAAGTGAGGCCAGCCGAACAAACCGCCGCGGCAGCCGCGGCTGCATGTAGGCTTTCTCCAACCCCATGCTCCCCGCGCGGCCGGGGCTGCTGAGCGGGGTCATTGGGCCGCCCACGCCAGTCGTCTAATAGATAACGGACGGCATCGACATGTAGCCACGATTTGCTTGGCGCGAGTAACCGGCCCGTTCCCATGAGATTATTTATGCATATCGCCTCTAACATCGCCCTTGTTGTCCTGGCCAGCCAACTCATCGCGGCCCCGCTCAGGGAGAAGATCGTCACGCCCATCGCTCCAGGCAATGTTCAGCAACTTCGCGAAGTTGCCACGATCAAGCGGGACGCCGTCCGATTCGAGTGGCTCCCGCGAGCCGATGCATTTGCTGTCATGGCGTGGGAGGATGAGATCGAGGTCTATGATGAGCGCAAACTGACGCCAATTCGAAAGCTTGCAGTCGGCAAACGGGTCGTCAAATTCGCACTGAGCCGTGACGGCGAGCATTTGGCTTGGGCCGAGAATAACTCTATTGTCACGATCGAGGACCTAAAAACCGGGAAGGGCGTTTCTATCGATACCGGCACTGCCCAGCCGTCGCTTGCCTTCAGCCCCGACGGCAAATGGTTGGCTACCGGATCCAGTGGCACGTGCAGCGTGTGGGACGTGAGCACCGCCAAGAAGATACGCGACTATGAAACCGGCTCGAAAGGCGGCATCAGTCCGATCTTCAGTCCGAACGGCAAAATCCTGGCCATCGGCGACCGGAATTCGGATTCCCGCTTATTCGAGGTATCGACTGGCAAGCTGCTGCACGTGCTACCGAAAAGAGAGACGCAGGAGATCCGCTTCAATCCTGCGGGAACAGTACTGGCGACGACCTATGCGGACGGCAGTATCGGCCTATGGGACGTAGTGAAGGGGAATTCCTTGCAGGCGGAGAAGACGGCTGGTGAGGAACTGTACACGGTGGATTGGAGCCCCAAAGGAGACCTGCTTGTGACTGCTGGCCGGAACGCGAAGATCATCATCTGGGACGCGAAGGAACTGAAACCGCTGAAGGAACTCGATGCACCGGAATGGGTCATTCGCGTCCGCTTTAGTCCAGACGGCATGCGTTTGTTTACAGCAGTAGGAAGACAACAGAAATCCCCAGACCGGAAGATCACCGTTTGGGGACTGAAGGGCGAGAAATGATCCACGAAGACAGGAATAAATGGTCCTGAGGCGATTCGGAAACTCTTGCGTCACGCGCAGGTTCTTGGCGCGGCGCGCAGGGCGAGCACTTCGTTCTTGCTTCGTCGCGTCACTCGATGTACTGAACCGTCACGAACGTTGCCACGGCGAGGATGATGAATGTGGCTGACAACGACCAGAACAGTTTCTTCACATGCGGAGTTGGATTTCGCAAGAATTCATTGCGATGGGCGGCCATGCACCGAGGGTAGCCGACGGCGCCGGGCAGATCGGGCGGCGATTGCGGTCGTTTCGCCCGCTTCACAATACCGCTAGATCATTTTTGGCGGGACTGGCGTGTACACTGCCTCTAATGAGGGTAATTCCCTCTGGAGCTGAGTCATGGCAGAAGCCCCGATTCGTGTCTTGACGCGTTTTCTTAGCAGCCGTCCTGCCTCCGCAACTGATGCGGAACTTCTGCAGCGCTACGCGAACAATCGCGACGAGGCCGCTTTTGCCGAACTGGTCCGACGCCACGGCCCGATGGTGCTTGGGACTGCGGCACGAGTGCTCGGTTCGGACCCCGCAGCGGAGGATGCGTTTCAGGTTGCGTTCGTGGCGTTGGCTCGGCGCGCCGGAGCGATTCGCGGATCCTCGGTCGCCGGCTGGCTGCATCGAACCGTGATGCGTGCAGCGGTGCGTCTCCGATCGCGAATTGCACCGCTGCCCCACACGATTGAGCGCGAATGCGGCGATCAAGCCGATCCTTTTGCCCAGGCATGCTGGCAAGAGGTTCGCCAGGCTCTTGATCGAGAAATCGACGCGCTGCCCACGCGATTGCGTGCGCCGCTTGTGCTTTGCTACCTCGAAGCACTCTCTCGCGATCAGGCGGCAGTCCGTCTCGGGGTTTCGCTGCGCACCTTGGAACGTCGGCTGTCCAACGGGCGATCGCTCTTGCAGTCAAGGCTTCGTCGCCGCGGTATCGCGTCAGTCGGTCTGGCAGCAATGGCTGCGGGAGGCGTGTCCCGCCCCGTTAGCGCCAGCTTGATCGACTCCGTGGTCCACAGCGCCCGCGCGACACGCACAGTTTCCGCATTCGCACTGACGCGACTGCTCGCGGCAAGCGTATTGATCGCTTCAGTCACCATCGTCACAGGCCTGGTCGTTCTGCAACCCGCGCCTGCGGGTGATCCGCCGGTCAAGGCGCCGCCGAGTTTACCTGTGGCCAAGAAGTCCCCGGCGAATGAATCGCCGGATTTGCCGCTTCCCGCTGGCGCCATCCGTCGATTCGGCAGTCTCGCCTGGCGTCACAACGGCGGTATCTACCAGTCGGTACTTTCCGCGGATGGAAAGACTCTGGCAACGGTGTCGCAAGACAGCCTGTTCGTCTGGGACACGCCAACGGGCAAGCTGAGGCACGTCAACCGCAGCATGGATCTCATCCCACTCTTCGAGCCTGGAAACGTTGCCCTGGCTCCCGACGGATCCTGGCTGGCGTATACGGCTTCGTCCAAGGCCGCCGTGCGCGTGATCGACGTGGCCACGGGAAAGGACTTACTCGCAATCGAGCGGTCTGAAAAAGCAGCGAGGAACGATCAATTCCGTTCGGTCTGGGCGGCGCCGGATGGAAAGCGCTTGCTCGTGTGCAACGAGAAGGTGCTGACGAGTTTCGATAGCGCCACCGGGAAGAAGCTGAACGCGCTCGACCTGCCAGGTCGTGTGATCGCATTAAGTCCAGACGGAAAGCTCCTGGCCGTCCACAACCAGGAGAAGCCGTCGGACGGCTACATCTGCGATGCGGCGACGGGCAAGGAGATCGCCCGCCTGGATGGCGACCTCAACGGGCCCGGCAACGGCTGGTCGATTCGCGTGGCATTTTCTTCAGATGGGATGCGCCTGGCCACAATTTCGATTCTTGCGGACGAGGTCCGGATGTGGGATACGAAAACCGGCAAGCTGGAGCGGAAGTATCAGCAAGAAAAATCCACCACAAGGTTTGATGATCCCGGGCTATCCGCGGTCGCCTTCAGCGTTGATAGCAAGACGCTCTATGCGGGGGGACTGTCGACCTCCGGCGTCCGCCGTTGGGAGGTCGCGACCGCCAAGGAACTTCCGCGTCTGCGGAATTCGTTCGGTCCCGTGGCTTCGCTGCTTCCGTCACCGATGGGAGACGTCTTGTTCGACTGCGGGGGCGACAGCGTCATCCGCCGCTGGAATGTGTCGACGGGCAAAGAACTGCCGAGCCCACTCGGTCACGCGGAACGTGTTGCGCTTGCGCAGTCGCCCGACGGACGATTGATTGTCACGAGTGATTTGTCAAGCCAACTTCGCGTTTGGGAAGCCGGGTCTGGCCGACTGCTACAAACAATTCCTTTGTCGGGTGACTACTCCGGGCCGCCATTCGCGTTCAGCTCCGACGGAAAGACGTTCGCGTGCTGCGTCCGCCCGGCGGGAATTCGTCTATTTGATACGAGTGACTGGAAGCAAGGGAAAGAACTCAACCTGGCGGCAAAGAGCGATCGCGCGATTCACGGCTTGGCATTTGAGAGCAATGGCGGCGGCCTCTTCGCGGGCGGTCGCGACGAGGTAGTGCTCTGGGATTTCAAAACAAACCAAGTGCGTTGGACGATTTCAGAACAAATCGTCGCCATGGCGCATTCTCCCGATGGCAAACACTTGGCGGTTTCGGTCGCGGAAGGTATTTCGATCCGATCTGCCACAAACGGAAGCGAGTCGTTTTTGATCTCGGTGAAGCCGGATCCGGAAACGGATCTGGCCTTCCCCATACGCACGGACGCGCTGGCCTACTCGCCCGACGGCTATCTGCTGGCAGCGACGCGCTGGGACACGGGCGATGTCTACGTCTGGGAGGCGGCGACAGGCAAGGAGGTCTATCGACTTGTCGGTCATGGCCGCCCCGAGCAGACGCGCATCAAGGAAACCTCGCTTGCGTTTTCACGCGATGGGCGCTGGCTCGCCACGGGCCATGGCGACAATACGGCTCGCATATGGGAGATGGCGACCGGCAAGGAAGCATTTCGACTCAATGGCCTAGGCTCACGCGTTTCGGAAGTTCAATTCGGTCGAGATGGTCACACGCTGTTAAGTTCCGCCGGCGTGGACGTGTTGCTTTGGGACCTACTGCGCGTCACTGATGCGCGCACTGATTTGAAAGCACTCTGGACTGACCTTGGCTCGGACGACGCGGGCGTGGCGTACCGAGCATCGACGGCGCTCGCAGCTCGGAAGGATGAGACGGTCAAGTTTTTGAGCGAGAAGCTGAATCCTGTTCAACCTGTCGATGCGGAACGCGTGGCGAAGTGGGTCGCCGATCTCGATAGTGTTCGCTTTGCCACTCGCGAGGCAGCGACCAAGGCGCTGACAGAGTTGGGAGGGGCAGCCCGGCCGGCCTTGGAGGCTGGGCTATCGAAGAAACCGTCTGCGGAGGGGAATGCGCGCATCGAGACAATGCTGGCGGCGCTGCGCAAGCCACTATCCGGCGCCGAGGCACGCGAAGTCAGGTCGATTCAGATCTTGCAATGGATAGGCACGCCAGACGCAAATGAACAACTCAAAGGACTGGCTACAGGCGCCCCCGGGGCCAGATTGACCGAACAGGCCAAGCGGACTCTAAGAGTACGGGGGGAATAGCCAACTCGATGACCAAGTACGCCGAGATTGTCACACGATCGGGATTTGGCAGTTTCGGTTCAGACGGCACTGGAGGCATTGACGGAGTCGGACTTGAACCCAAGAGGGGTCCAGGTCTAGTCGAGCCCGCAGTTGACCAACCGGCACCGAAGCCCGCTCCTGCGGTGCCACCTGCGTTACGATTGATTACGTCCGAGGGAGAGGTGACCGCGAAGAGCTGGGACGACTTGGCCATCAAACTCAAGGCGCCGTCGTTCAAGAAGGATGCAACGACCGCCATCCACAAGATGCGGGTGTTCGACAAACTGGGTGCCGAGGGTTGGGAGCTGATGGATACGCAAGACCATACGCATAACGGTAAGACACCGGGTGTCTCGAACTGGATGTTTAAGCGAAAAGTCCAGTAGTCGATGTGATTTCTTTGGCGTGATTTGACCCGTTCGGCGGCAGGAGCGAGCATGCGGCAGCCACGTTTTCTTGTGCTATGGTTTTTCGTCTTCACCTTTGCGCTGACCGCTTTAGGGCAAGGCGTCAACCTTTACGTGATGCATCGCCTCTCGGCGGGGACAGCTGCGGACACGCCGATCGATGAGAGTCCGGTGTTTGCGTGGAGGCCCTACGGCTTTTACGTCACGAATGTGGGGCCGAGTCTGGTCGGCGTGCTCATGACCTTCTACCTGTATGGCCTTCCGGGTATCCGGCGGCTCGCCGTCCAACTCACCCCCTGGTCGGTTGGGCGAGCATGGCCGGTTCTGGCAGTCTGCCTGTTCCTCCCGCTCCTTTGCATCGTCCTTCCGTTTACCATTCTGGGCGCTCTCGGTGGGTCTGATTCCCCAAACTCGTGGTCGCTATCCACGTACGTCTACGCCGCGGTCATTAGCGGTGGCTTGATCGGGCCGGGGATGTGCGAGGAACTTGGCTGGCGTGGGTTCGCCCTGCCGCAACTCCAGCGACGCTATTCCGCTCTCGCTAGTAGTCTCATCATCGGAGTAGCGTGGGCCCTGTGGCATTGGCCCAACTATTTTATTGCGTCCATTCATCCGCATCCGTTCTGGGCATTCGCGGCAGCCATCCCGATGGGCATGGCCGCCTCTATCCTGTATACTTGGGTCTACAATTCGACCGGAGGAAGCCTCTTCGCCGTCGTTGTCCTGCATGGAGCGACCGTTTCCACGCCGAGCCTGCCCGCCTCGGCTGCCTCCGCCTCAGTGATTTTCCCGTCACTCTACGTGATTATTGCGATCGGACTGGTCTGGCGATACGGAGCCGCGAACTTGTCCTGGCGCGAAAGGGTCGTCGCAGAACCGCCGAACCTGCGGGCATGACGGCATTCCCAGGGGTGTAGGCTCTAGTGCTCCGCCGGCCGGTGAGCTTAGTTGTTCTTCCTACGAGATTCCAGATGCGTATTTCAGCCTCCGCCGCGATGCTCTTCCTGGCAAGCCAAATTACCGCGGCTCCGCTCAAGGAAAAGATCGTCACACCCTTTGGACTGGGAAATGTCCAGCAACTTCGCGAAGTTGCGGCGATCGAACGTGACGCCTTCCGATTCGAGTTTCTCCCTCGAGCCGATGCATTTGCTGTCATGTCGTGGGAGGATGAGATCGAGGTCTATGATGAGCGCACTTCTATTTGTTTTTGAAGTCGTACAAGGAAGAGTTGGGGTTCGAGGTCGTCGGCATCGAGACGATCCGCAAGTAGGCACGGTCAGTCCTCAATACGCGGAGGTCATTGGTTAGTGGTGTTCACCCGACTACTACGTCCGCTGTTCCAGAACTGGGCGCGTCGGAGATAAAGGACTCGCGCAAACAAATCCGACGCATCGAAATACAAGCACGAATCTTTGACCCGTCAAGGTTTGCAGCCACGCCACACTTCCCGATATGCTCAACTGAACTGAAATCCAAGCAATCTCACGGATTCGACCGACGCGCCGACCAACTCGCGGGGAAGTAATATTGTGCGCGTGGAGGAATAGACGATGGCCGGCGTCGGTTTGCGAAAGGTTGTCGCTCGGCTCCGACGCAGGTTGTCCGACCGGGAGCCAGACGGCGAGCTACTCGGCCGCTTCGTAACATCGCGCGACCAGGCGGCATTCACGGAACTCGTCGAGCGGCACGGGCCGAAGGTGTTCGCCGTGTGCCGCCGAATTCTCGGCAATCGCCAGCTTGCGGAAGACGCCTACCAAGCCACGTTTGTCATTCTTGCGAAGAAGGCCCACAGCATCCAGCCACCTTCGGCCGTCGGCGGGTTCCTGTACGGCGTTGCCAACAAAGCCGCGTTGAAGGCCTTCGCGATGAACCACCGGCGGAAGGAAGTGCTCGTGGGGACGCCGCCCGATTCGCCTTCGGCGGAAATAGTTGCCGTTGATTCCGACGCGCTCAGGAAGCTCGACGAGGAGATTGCAAACCTCTCCGACACACTTCGGGCCGCCGTGATCCTCTGCGAACTTGACGGCGTAACGCGCGCGGAAGCAGCTCGACAACTGAAGGTTGCGGAGGGAACCCTCAGTAGCCGCCTGGCGGCAGCTCGCCGACAACTGGGCGAGCGATTGAGACGGCGGGGTGTCGTCCTGTCGGCAAGTTTGATGGCGACTCTCGCCGAATCGGCCACGGAGGCAGGACCGGCAATCCACGACGTGACGACCGAGTCCGTATCGGCCATCGCCAAGGGAGTACTGCAAACCATGCTTCTCGGCAAACTCAAACTGGCTGCACTTGCAGGCGTATTCGTAGTCGCCCTCGCGATGAATGTGCTGGCACCGAACGGTCGCGATGAAGCGGTCGGGGCACCGGCGCCGAAGGTGCGACCCGACGAGGGCCTCATCTGGACGTACCACTACAAGTCCGGCGAACTAACGGCTTACACGCCGACCGGCGAAAAAGAGAAGACTCTTCAGCTGAAGGACGGTCGGCAGTTGCTCGGCATCACACCCGACGGCAAGAAGATCGCGTTCGTCGGTATCTCGGGCAAACTTGTCGGACCGGGGGCCGGACCAGCGACGAACGTTCATCTCCGCGGCATCAATGAGGAATCTCAAGGTCAAGACACCGGTATCGAGTATTACCCAGGCGACCAGTTACGCTGGTCGCACGACGGGAAGCGCGTTATCCGCGAACGGCCAGTGGTGGCCGCGTTTTCAGGCGCACCCGACCTACCCGCGTTTGATCACAAGCTCATTGATCTCGAAACCAAGAAAGAAGAAACACCGAAGGGTGTCGGCCTTTACCAACAAGTGCTGGGATGGTCGCCGGACGACAAGTGGTTGTTATTGGCTCAGTATTCGAAGGCGAACCGGATCGGTAGCGTAACGAACTTCCGCACAGCTCTGCACCGTTACGACTTCGAAACAAAAAAGAACGTCGCCCTCGGCGAATCGCAGCAAGTTTACAATCCCGTTGTGTCGCCGGACGGCCGCACGCTGTTCGGCAGCGGCTGCAAGCTCGATGACCCGACGAATCCGGCACGGTGCGCAATAGTCCGCGTCGAAATCGCGGACGGTAAGGCAACAGAAGTGTCGCACCATGAAAACCAGGGTTTGACCAGTAACGCCTGGTCGCCGACGGAGAAGCGTGTGGCGTATCTTTGGTACGACACGACGAAAAAGGACAATGCTTACCTCGTCACCTGCGACCTGGATGGTCGGAACGCGAAGTCCGTCACAATTCCAACGCCGAAGGGCGACGCGAACGAATTGATGATCCTCGGTTGGTTTCCCCGGGAGCCGAAGGCCGATCCGCCGAAAGTCAATCCCGACGCGGAGAAGCTTGTCTCGAAATTGGGCAGCCGGAACTTCGCGGAACGCGAAGAAGCCGAGAAGAAGTTGCGCGAACTCGGTGCGACGGCACTGACGGCAGTGACAGCCGGACTCCGTTCATCCGACCCGGAAATCGCCCGTCGATGTGCGTCGCTCCGCCCGCATCTGGCTCGTGACGCGACCTGGGTCATGTTCCGAAAGATCACCGGAGACACACAGCGAAGCGAATCGTTGTTCGCTGACATGATGGCCGACAAGGATCGGGCGACTGCTGTTCTCGCGGCCGTCCTCGATCCTATCAATGCGGACCGGCACTATGCGAGTGAACTCGCCCGCCAGAAAGCCGCCCGCAGTCGCCGAGTGCGCGAAGCAACAGCCAGGTGGGAAATCCCGTCACTCGACCGCAAGGCAGACTGGGGACCAATTCGTGGGGAATGGGCGGCCGTTCTATTCCTGGGCAGTTTTCCGGCGACCATCGACGACCCAAAGGCGGAGATCGAGCCATTCGAGGCCATTCCTTTCCCGCCGGGAGAACTCATCCCGCCGCCGATGCGAAAACTCTTCCACGCATGGGGCATTCACCGCCGACATCCGGAGTCGATCAGCTATGCTCTGGACGGCGCTCTCTTGTACGAGATTCCGGAGTATTTGCCGTTCGCGCGAAAACTGATCTCCGATCCAAAGGTGCCGGTTCGCATTCGCGGCGATGCGCTCTTGGTCATCGGACAGTTTGGCGACCAGGCCGACTTACCCCTTTTGACCCGGCATTTGAGCGATGCTTCTGAATACAAAAAGCCAATGGGCGACAGTGACGCGATCGCCCAGATCCGAGACGTTTCCGCGACGATGATGCTCAAGTTATGGGGCCGCAAGCCAGATGAGTTTGGTTTACTGTATGGCCTGTGTAGCCCGAATGCCTACGTGAACCACAAGTATTACATGATCGCGCGGGGCTTTTCAGACAGGGCGGCGCGTGATGCGGCTCACACGAAAGCGAAGGCGTGGTTCGACAAACAAGCGACGCCAGAGACCAAGAATCCATAGTCGATGGCATTTCAGCTACTTGCGGCGGTTGATGGACCAAGTTTTGTCGCGGGCGAACGATGCCTCGCATGGACGGGCGACAAGCGTCGTCGCCCGTGAGCTTTTTTTGGCGCTACTTGGCACGGCTGAGGCAATGAGCCCGGCGAGTCCGAAGGTCTATTCCTTCCCTTCGCTCTCTAAACTGACTGTCCAACCGGGCACTAAGGTTAGACACGCGGCGCGAGTGGTGACGCGACGATTCGCTACTCATCATCGAAGGCTCGGAAATGAACACCGGATTGTTTGTCCGGTACTCACGCGAGGCCTCCAAGTGAGCCCGACCGACGTCGAGGCATTGACCATCTGATCACGCTAGAACAACACTTTCTCTTCGAAACACCTGACGATTTCTAGGTGATTCTTGATGGTCGACCCCTTGGTATGGAGCCAAGCGCTCGAAGATTATGGCCGGGACTCTAATCACCGCTTCAGCACTGCCACGTCGCCGGATTCCATTGTCAGAGCAGTACTTGCGCTCATTGCTGACATTTCGGAAGCGATAGGCCCAAACGAGGCTTGAGACAGGATTAGATTAGGAAAGGAGTGATTATCGCGGCATACCGTGCACGATAGCGTGCATCGACGGAACCCTCAAAGCTTGATTAGTGCTTCACAAGTGCTTGCAGAAATGTGGTTTACGAATCGGGCTGACAGGATTTGAACCTGCGACCTCTTGGTCCCGAAACTGTCGAGTCAGACTCCTAAAAGACACAATTGCTGGCGAGCCGGACACTTACACTTTCGATATTTTACACAAATTCGGCGATTTGAAGCATGCATTCGACATATTTTTGCGTTTAGCGTGCACGAAGCGTGCATGCCCAGCAAACTCTTGTACGGTGCCCATCGTTTCCATCGGAGGTCCTGAATTAAGTGTGCAGCGGTTCGACGCGAACTGGATTAAGAAGCAACGCAGTGCTACACCTGAGCGTTCTCGGCCGATCGCGAGTTTTGCCCAAAAGGGACCGGGTCAAATTTGGCTTGCCGGGAGTTCTTGCAGTTCCTCCTGGCCCGCTTGGCAAGGAACTTGCGATGGCTGCGGACGAGTCGCGCATCCGAATGTCAATTTCACGCGTCGATTCGACCTCGCCCCTCGAAGAGGAAAAATGGCAGCTGAGTTTCGAGAATAGTTGCTTCCAACCCCTCGTTCAAAGTACGGATTCCATCATGATGCGACAAAGCGCCGACGGTGTTTACGAATGGTTGATTGCGCTACTCCAAGCAGGGGACGGTGAGAAGGCTTCGCTCCGGCATTGCATGGAAGTCGGAGAAAAGCATGGGGAGATCCGTGTCCTCGACGCGAATGGAGCAGAGCACCGCCATGGGGATACCTTTTACGAAGATGCCCATCTCCTGAGCGTCCGGAAGGCAGTGGACGAGGGCATCGTCGAGCCGGTATTCGAGAATGAAGAACAACGAGCCGCATGGAGGCACTGGATCGCAGGCGACCCGCTCGACACAGCAACGCGTGCGTCTATTCTCGACATCGAACTGGCACATGTATGCCAGCCACATGACGCTGATGCGGGGGATGCCCGAACACCCTACCAGCGCGCGAAAGATCACCTCTTGGACATTCTGAAATCCGAGGGTCGCGTTCGCTACACCCGTTTTTACGATGGCACTGTTGAGACAGAGGATCTGATGCGCTGCGTGTGCGGTCTGAACGAAGACGACGACTCCGCCGAGATTCTGATGGACGACGTCGTCTGGGATCTCCGCAAGGCAGGCGTCGTGCGTACCACCGAACTGTCCGAGGAATTATCGGACGGTAACAAGGACTACCTGATCGAACTGATCAAAAAGCAAGGAGACTGAAAACATCTGTATGGGCGATGTTCACTTTCGCTAAAAGCCAGAAGATTTTTGCAGCTTCAATTCCAAAACCGGACGTTGGGCTTCGCCTTGAAATCGTCGTACGCATCCTCAAGTATCGTCGTCAGGCGGGGCACGTCCCAGCCAAAATAGCGGGCCTGGTTCCAAACAGGGAAACCAAGGGCTTTCGCGGCACGAAGTACAAGGTAAGCGTACCCGTGGAGAGTGCCAGCTGACTTCTCCATTGCCGTGACGACGACCCCATCGGCGGGCGGCGAGGGCTGGACGGCAGCCACCCTGAAGCCGAGTTGTTGAATAGCCCAAGTGTGCCCGTGAGCCATCGCGCTCAAGAGCCGGTAGGCAGGTTCTTCGTCGAGCACGGCGGCAATCATCTCAGTCGCCTTCGGCGTCCGCATTGCCACCCCGATCCGCCTCCCATTCTTATCCAGGATGTCGGAATAGCCGAGGGCAGCGGCATCGTTTGCAAGCTTGTCAATGACGGACTCGATCTTCGCCATGTCCACGGGCGGTAAGCAAATCGACCTGGCGAACTTTAGTTGTTGTTCCAAGCCTTCGTATCGGTACGCGTAGGCACGGGCGACCCGCTCTTGGGCGGCGATCCGCGGATCGTACAGCCATGCGGCAATAGCGGACGTCTCCAACATTGACCGGACACACGTCCACCCCGCGATAATCTCGACCGGCTCGCACATTGTTTTGAGAAACGTGCTGACGTGATCCCCGACCGACTCGACGAGCATCGTCCCGATGGCCGTGACGGTGACGAGTGACTCAGCGCGTGGAAAGCTCGCCCTTTCGAGGGCAGCCTGCGAGCCCGCCGCTGGCTCGCTCCCATGGTCCTGGAAGTACGCAGCCAACGCCCGCTCGAATCGACCGAGCGCCGCACGCATGCAAACGACAAATTCCGTGTCTGTCATGGAGTCAGTTCCAGCTCTCGGCATGCGCCCCCCTGCCCGACGGTGAGGCGCACTTCTGTGTCCAAGCAAAGAACGCCACTTGACTGTAAAAACTGATGAGCCAAGCCGTCATGTCGTGACCACTATTGTCCAACACGTATCGGCAAGCAAATACGTGATCCCCCTGGTGCTCGAAGGCACTCATGGATTCGATGAGGTTTCGGCACCCCTGGTCTTGCCAAAACCGATTGCCAGGGAAGACGCGAACTTCGTGGTTTGCTGGAAATCGGGCTTTCTCTTTGTGGTAATAGATTCCACGAATGATCTTTTCGACGACTCGGTGGATGCGTGAGAGGTCGATTTGGAACGAAAGCCCTTCACCCACGATGAGTCCGGATGGGGTCGTCTTGTAGGTGCACCGCTGGCCTCGCGTAACTTCAGCCACCGCCCGTTGATTTCTCTCCAGACTCCGAATGACAGGCCCGGTCAGGAGCCGTTCGGCGACGGGGTGGCTGTTGCGGTCCATGACCATAACGAGGCAGTTACGAAAATACTCGGCGTCGCTGTCATATGCAAGCTGGCAAGCCTCGCAGGCCGGAACTATGACCGGGTGTTTCGGGCGGTGCCCACGGCCGCCCCACAGAGAACTCGGGACGACGTGGTCGCGGGTCGGTTTGTCGGTCGCTTCGCCGCAGTAAGCGCAGGAAACCGTTGGGATCATCTGACTCCTTCACCCAATATCCAAAGGGACCGACGGCCGAACCGGTCGGTTCACTATTCGGGCAAATAGTACGTGTCGTTCATGTCCGGGTCCGTTGTCAAAGGTTGCGACCGCACACAGTACCAGTCGTCCTTGGGCAGTCTTTCTCGGGCGACTTCATGCAAACGGATCGCCTCGTCGCACTCAGCACGCGTTAGGTAGAATTCAAGATTCTCTAACCGTTGCATGGCGGCCGCCAAGTCGCGGACCCGGACGCTCGGCTGTTCCGCCAGTGTTCGCAGTTTCCCCATTGCTTCGGCGACGTCAGACCGGCGAATTTGGGGTCGCAGGCCAGGCAAAACGGTTACCATCCCGTCTTCCGACTTCACGATCGCCACGGCATCCGGCAAGCCACGACCATCCTTCCGACCGAAAACGTAGCGGATCGCCGAATTGAAACGCGCGCCTCGGTCTGGAGCACACCGATCGGACGCGAGCCCGTCGAGAATCACGCCGATTGCGTGGCAGTTCCCGGCCTCATCAATTAGGACCGCCCCATCGATGGCGGTAACAAGCGGGATCGTCTCGGAAGTCAGGTGGAACGGAGCTACCCGAGTCGCCTGATTCGCGAGCCGCTGCGCCTCCGACACTGCCGCCGCGGTGATTACAAGCATGCAACCGTGCTTCTGCTCGGCCACAGTCCGGGCGAGGCCGCAGAGCCGCTCGATATCGTCTACGCTAATACCGTGAAAGACGCGGCCGAGGTCAGTGCGAAACCCCTCCTCCGGGAGCCCCGGCCGTGGGCTGTCGGGTCTACCGAAGCTGACGTGCATCAGGCGATTGTCAGCGTGGAGCAGGTCCCATTCAAACTGTTTGGCGAACCGGACGGTGAAGGCGTCTTCAAAAACTGGGTCGTAGCTCGGCAGAATACTCCCAAGGCCGTAGACGTAATAGGCGTCACACAGGAGCGAGAGTGGGCCTGTCGCCATGTGAAGGAGCTTGCGAACCGCCCCAGGTGAACGGAGTTCGACGGGCGTAGACAACGTAACGTCCACGCGGACGTGAGTATGACCGGTCCGGGCGAAGACGATCTTGCCCTTGCCCGCCTCACCCTCGTACGTCAGAGTGGATAGGATTGTGCAGGCGTCAAATAGCCCGCGTATTCCGAACTGGTTTCCGCCGGCGCGAGCCGGCGTGACCATGAGACTAGAAGCCGCATTCAATAGCACGCGATCTAGGTCGTCGATGTTCGGTGTGCTCGTCCATTTGCGTTCGCGAGTCAAGGCGTGAACCGTCTCAGACACAAAATCGAACGTAGCGGCGTCGATGAGCGAACGATTGTAAACGCCGATCGAGAAGTGCAGCGCCTGCCGAGGACGGGTCCGCCGATCGAGAAGTGCAGCGCTCCCAGACGTTCTCCGGCCTACGGTGACGATCACGCCCGTGATTGGACGCTGTGCGCCAGGAGGCGGGAGTGTTCACCGACATGGAGCAGTGGGCCGAGGTCCGCCGGCGGGTGCTGACGGGCGAGATCAGTAAGCGCGAGGCGTGCCGCGAGTACGACCTCCACTGGCAAACGCTCAAGAAGATCCTGGCGGCCGACGAGCCGCCACCGTTCCGCCCCAAGGTGCCGCGGGCCAAGCCGCGCCTGGGGCCGTTCCTGCCGGTCATCCACCAGATCCTGGAGGCTGATCGACAGGCCCCACCCAAGCAGCGGCACACGGCCGAGCGGATCTTCCAGCGCCTGCGCGACGAGTACGGCTATCCCGGGTGCGCGAGCATTGTCCGGTCGGCCGTCCACGACTGGCGACGGGGTCGAGCCGAAGTGTTTGTGCCCCTGGCCCACCCGCCGGGCGAGGCCCAGGTGGACTTCGGATTCGCCGAGGCGGTCGTCGCCGGTCAGCGGGTCAAGGTGGCCTACTTCGTGCTGACCCTGCCGCACTCGGACGCCTTCTTCGTCCGGGCCTTCCCCAAGGAGTGCACCGAGTCCTTTCAAGATGGCCACGTCCGGGCGTTCGACTACTTCGGCGGGGTGCCGACCCGGATCAGTTACGACAACTCGAAGATCGCCGTCGCGGCCATCGTCGGTCGGCGGGGCCGGACGCCGACCCGCGAGTTCCTCCGACTGTCGAGTCACTTCTTGTTCGCCTATCGGTTCTGCCGGGTGCGGCGGCCGAACGAGAAGGGGCACGTCGAGGCGATGGTCGGGTTCGCCCGCCGCAACTTTCTGGTCCCCATCCCCGAAGCCGACTCGTGGGAGTCGCTCAACGCGGAGTTGGTCCGGCGGTGTCGGGCCGACCTGGGCCGCCGGCTCCGGGGCAAGCAACAGCCCAAGGGTGAACTGCTGGCCGCCGAGCAGTCGTCGCTGCGTCCCTTGCCGGCGGTTGGGTTCGAGGCCCGGCGGGTCGAGCTGGCCCAGGCCAACTCCCTGTCGCTGGTCCGGTTCGACGAGAACGACTACTCGGTGCCAACCGCCTACGCCCACCAGCCGATCACCGTGGTCGGCGGGCTCGACGAGGTCCGACTGGTGTGCCGCGATCGGCTGGTGGCCCGGCACCGGCGGCACTGGGGCCGGGAGCACGTCACCTTCGACCCCGTGCATTATCTGGCCCTTTTGGAACGCAAACCGGGGGCCTTTGACCACGCCCGGCCGCTAGCCGAGTGGGACCTGCCGGAGTCGTTCGCGGTCCTACGGCGGCGGCTCGAGGCGGCTTGGGGGGAGGCCGGGGTCCGGCACTTCATCCAGGTCCTGCG